>DAIRSD010000163.1:0-9548 GCA_036804625.1 Aureliella sp.
AGTGGTGACCCGCCAGTTTGATTTTTAGATTGACCAGTAAATGATGGTAGTCCAGCATATTGGGCTGACGCTCAATCAACTTCTGGCAGATTTGACAACCGCGCTCGAGCAACGTGACGTCGTCGGCTTGCATTTCATGCGGCATCAATCCGATTGTTTGAGTAAGCAAATATTTATACTCCAAATTGTCTGTGTGCTTCTCCTTTAAACGATCTAGCGCGTCGACAGCCTGATTTCGATACTCGATGGCCTTTTCCTTCTGCTTGTTCAGGTGAAACGCAGCCAGTGTGCAGCAGCAGGTAGCTCGCGTGGACAAGTACTCGGCATTCTCCGGGTCCTGAGCGATTAGTTCATCCAAGATTTTGATCGCCCGTTCATTCAGCGGCAGGTTCTCCCGCTCCATCCTGGCCAGATCGGGAGGACGCCGGTCATTGGGGCGGCCACCGAGCGGCCGACCGTTCTGCGGTCGACCCCCTGGCGGGCGTCCCTCGGGCGGTGGACCGAAAAGCTCTGGTGGTCCCGGACGTCCACTGCGTCCCATTCGATCTGGTGGTCCCATTCGATCTGGAAGTTGCGGAGCGGCACCGCTAAGCGCCTGAAGCATATTAAACCCTAACCAGCTCATCGTTCTTGCCAGTTCCAGGCGCACTTGAGGATCGTTAGTCAAGCTGCCGGAATGTTCCAACATGCCGATGGAGCGCTGATTCCATTCTTGCGATTCTTTAAACGACCCGCCGCGTCGCAACGCGGCACTCAGTTCGTTTTGTGTCTGTACGCGAGCCAATAGCGTCTGCTTGTCAATCGCGTCTGGCTGCGCGTTTTGGCTGTCTTGGATCTCAGGTAGTAGACGCAGGGAATTGTTGTATGCTTCGATGGCTGATGGAATCTGACCTACGATCTGATAGATGTTTCCGACACGACGATAGGCTCTGGCCGATTCCACCTGCAATTTTTCATTGTCTTGATTCAGCTCCGCGAACTGCTGGTAGAATTTCAACATGTGATCCAGAAAATCGGCGTCTTGCTTGGTCAGCGATGATTCGATGCCAGAGATCTCTCGCAAGCTGTCATACTGCATGTCCACAGAACGCTCGCCGCCGCGAGCGATGATCTGCTTGAACATCTCGTCAAAGGCGGCGATGGTGACCGCCACATTCGATTCAGCTCTGGCATATTGCTGCTGCATCTCTTTCAGGTTCTGTTCAGCCTGCTGGCGAGCTGCATCTGTTTTTTTCTGTTGTTCACGCAGAGTGGCAGTGACCTCCGCCTCCTTCTTGAGGGCCGATGTGGTCATCCAGTAGCCAACAGACGCTGATACGGCAACCAGTGCCAACAATCCGATCGACATGGTGGTCAATCCGGCGACCAACGGATTGCGTCGAGCCCAGCGCCATGTGCTTTCCAGAGTTCCAGGTCGGCGAGCCGAAATCGGACGATGTTCGACGAAAGCTCGCAGGTCATGCTTCAACTGAGCGGCGGACTGGTAGCGAGCGCCCGGCTCTCGAGCGACAGCTTTGTCGATGATTGTTGCCAAGTCCAACGGCAAATTGGGAGTACACCTGCGTACTGGAGGTGGCGAACCTTTCGAAATCGCTCGAATCAGTTCTGCAGCCGTACCAGGTGTGTAAGCCGGTCGCAGGGTTGCCAGTTCGTATAGCACCAACCCCAGTGCATAAACTTCGCTTCGCTGCTCATATTGCCCCTCCAATGCTTCGGGTGGCAGGTACTGCGGTGTACCGACGACTTCGCCCGTCTTTGTCAGTTGACTGTCTGACAAACTGTCTTTTGCCAAGCCAAAATCGGTGATCCATACGGTGCCCTGCTGATCCAGCATGATGTTGGATGGCTTGATGTCGCGGTGCAAAATATTTGCGCCATGAGCGTGCTCCAGCGCATCGGCCAACCGCACGCCCAACTGCGCGCACCACCGAAATCTTGCGATACCTTGAGGTAGACCGTCCATAGAACCCTTAGATGGTGGCTGAGCCCGATCAGCGGACGTGGACATTTGCAAACCGACCGCAGTACTGGATAACGTCGGCGTGCTACCGACCGTCTTCGTCGGCACAGATCGCTTGGCTTGGCCAGCTTCCGCCTGACTTGCGTCCTTCAATTCACGAGATCGCATTAGAGAAATGATATGATTCAGACCATGACCATCGACGTAGTCCATCACGTAGTAGTGAAATCCTTCCTCTTGCCCCACACCAAAGACGCTGACGATGTTGGTGTGGTGCAAGCGGGCTGCGGCCTGGGCTTCGCGGCGAAATCGCTCGATTTGAGCCGCGCCGGTCATGGGCGGTGTCGGCAACACTTTGATGGCCACCCGACTGCCCAAAGATTCATGCACGGCAGCAAAGACGATTCCCATTCCGCCGCGGCCAATCTCTCGCAAGATGTTGTAATTTCCAACCTGCGACAACTGTTGTACTTGATCCAGTCTTGAGTTGGGTAGGCCGCGCGTCTGCGTGCCCTCCTTCAATTGCTCGATCATGGCAATGGAAGATAGCAGGCTGCCAAGTTCTTGGGCCAAGTGAGGATAACGCTGCTGGTAGTCTTGCACCGTAGGCTGTTGGCCGGCTCGCAATTCACTCGTGAACTGTTCGACAACGATTTCGAGCACATGCTGGTGCTGGGTTTCAGGATTCATTTCGTGACTCCAGTGAACTCATCATCTCCTTCAAGTGCTGCAGAGCACGCAAGTATCGCTTGCTGGCAGCCGAAGGATCGATGCCCAACACCTGCGCGGTCTCAAGATTGGTAAGTTCTTCAAAGTGTCTAAGGGCGATGATTTCTTGATCCAGTTCGGGCAGTTCGGATAGCGTCTTTTCCAAATTCGCGATCTGTTCGGCGCGCTCCACCAATCGACTAGGCGAAGTCTGATTGGCCACCAGTCGCGCCGCAATGGCCAAAGACGTTTGACCTCCCGCATTGGCTGCAGCTCCAACCACGCCACCCAACGATCGCTCGCGCCGTGCATCTCGTTTCAGAGAATCCAGGTGGTAACGATGCAGCTCTTGCAGTTTTTGACTCAGTTCCAATCGTAACCAAACAAAAAACGGCATATCGGGTTGAGCCAAAAAATGGTCTAGATTTCGCGCCGCACGAACGAAAGTCTCTTGAATCACATCCGATTCGGAAACTCGACCGCTCAACCGATAATCCAGTCGAAAACCTGCGATTCGACGCAGCCTTGGCGTGGCTGCCTGGAAATAGGTGGCCAGGGCCTGTTGGCGATCGGATTGCAGGTTGTGGAGAATCTCCTCTTGAGCAGGCAAAGCTTCATTCATTACAGTTAGCTATTACTAATTGGCGCGAACAATCGACAGGGGAGAACCGGCAATCCAACATTCTTCTTTGAACCCGAAATCTTTGTGGGAAGGCCTCGATTTTGGAATTCTTGGTCATTTCATGTTACATAATGGTATTGAGTACAAGCACGATCATGTACTCGACTTTACGTGCGATCCGCGAGAAGTGTCGAATATTTTGAGAAAAATCCGTTATTTCATGTCCTCTGCTGAAAATTCCTGCGTGTAACCGTAGTAGAGAAGGTTATGGCACAAGCCCGCCTTAAGTTTTAGGCTAACCAGCCTGGGTCCATTTTGTACAGGTGAATCATGAAAAAAACACTAATTGTCAGTCTCGTTGGGATTTCCAGTAGTTGGATTGCCACCCCGTCCCATGCACAACCGCCTGGACCACCTCCGGGGCCTCCACCAGAAATGATCGAGAGGATGGTGGAGCGGCTTGATGCCAACGAAGATGGGGTATTGGAAATAGACGAAATCGTAAGCAAGTTTCGGGACCGAGTTGCTCAAGCAGACGGCAACTCGGACGGCAAGCTGGACCACGACGAAGTTGCCATGGTAATGCACGGGCTACGCGAGCTAGTGAGCGGCAGACTTGGCGGTGGGCCTCCTGGTTTTGGTCGCCCCGGTGGTCCTGATGGCGCTGGCCGCGGTCGCGGCCCTGATCGTCGGGTTCCAGGCGGACCCGGTGGTCCTGAGCGAAGACCTGGACCACGCCCCGGCGGACCAGACGGTCCAGGTCGGGGACCAGGGGTTGGTGAGCTTTTTGTTCTCCTCGAAATCTTAGACAAAGATGGCGACGGCAAGGTAGCGGTGGATGATCTGCCTGAGCCCATTCGGGACCGAATGTCCAAAGCCGATACCAATCAGGACGGATCGATCGACAAACAAGAACTCGAAGAAGCACAGAAGAAGATGAAGGAGATGCGCGGTGATCGACCTGCGGGCGGACAGCCCGGCGATGCGCAGGATCGACCGAAAAAGCGTCCAGGTGCCGAAAAGGCCAAGCGAGAACGGGCTGAGGATGGTGACAATCGTCCTCAAAGACCCAAACGGCCAAAGAGTGAAGACCAAGAGGACGCCGAAGTCAATTAGAATACTGCAGTAGTATCCGACTTCCCCCTCACCCTAAGCCTCTCCCCCCGCAAAGCCGGGGGAGAGGGGACAGTGAACTAGGTTTTGTAACCCTTAAGCTGCCGAGGGAGAGGGGACAGTGATCGTGGTTCTGTGACCTGCAAATCTGTGCAAGTGAGTCGCTGTGATCGTTGTGAGTTAACTGGCTCCATGAAAAGGAACAACATGATTCCGATCTCTCGCATCGTATGCCTATTCATTTTGGTCGGTGGATTGGCCGTCTTAAGGCCTCACGCGGGCTTGGCGGAGGACTCAACGTCTGCTGCGACTGCCAGCAATACGTTGGCCGAGGAAACTGCTAAGCCGATGGCCGAGCAATTGAATTTTTTCGAATCCAAAATACGGCCGGTGCTTGTGCGTGAATGTTACAGTTGTCATTCCAATCAAGTGGGACAAGTGCGCGGTGGACTGTGGTTGGATACGGCCAGTGCTCTGCGAACCGGTGGTGACTCAGGGCCTGGGGTTGTCCCCGGTGACTTGCAAGCCAGCCTTCTTTGGAATGCGATCAACCACGAAGATTGGAATATGCCTCCGGGCAGAAAACTGTCTAAAGAAATACTGAATGATTTTCAGCAATGGATCGAAATGGGGGCTCCTGATCCTCGCCAGGAAGAAAGCCTCACAATCCGCTCGACGATCAGTGATGCCGATGTTGAAACGGGGCGACAATTCTGGTCGTTCCAGCTCCCCAAGCCAGCGCGAGTTCCTATAGTTGCTGCCGATTGGCCACTGACCGATATCGATCGCTTTGTGTATGACAAACTCAGCAGCAATGGTCTTCAGCCCTCGCCAGATGTCCAACCATCCACCTTACTTCGCAGATTGTGTTTCGACTTGATTGGCTTGCCGCCAACGCCAGAACAATTAGCAGCTTTCAGTAAGCAGTGGCAGGACGATCAACAGACCGCTATCACAGATATAGTCGACCAATTACTAGCCGAACCTCAATTTGGAGAACGTTGGGGACGCCACTGGTTGGACGTAGCTCGTTATGCAGAATCGTCGGGCCGAGAACTCAATATAACCTTTCCCTATTCGTGGCGCTATCGTGACTATGTGATCGATTCATTCAACAATGACAAGCCTTACGATCGGTTTGTCCAGGAGCAGATCGCAGGAGATCTGTTGCCAGCAAAGTCGGATCAACAATGGGCCGAGCAACTGATTGCTACTGGCTTTCTGACGCTTGGGGCCAAAGAATTAACCGAACAAAACCCACGTCAATTCGAATGGGACCTGGTAGACGAACAGATCGATGTCACGACACGAGTCATGCTGGGCGTGTCGGTGGCCTGTGCGCGGTGTCACGATCACAAGTTTGAACCCATTCCACAAACCGACTACTACGCGCTGGCTGGCATCTTTCGCAGCATGTCCACTCACTATGGGACATTCCGTACTCAGCAGAATCGACGCAGCAGCAATCTAATTGAATTACCGACATCTGATCCAGACCCGCTGCGCCCAGCCATTTCGAAATCAAAACTAGCGGAACTCAAGCAAGAATTGGAACAGAAACAGGACGAACTTCAGCAAGCGAGACTGGCTCGAAGCCAACGCCAGCAAAAAAATTCGTCTGAGCGGCCCGTATCGGTTAGTAGCGTCCTACAAGTCGCACAGTTGTCCAATGCGGTTGGTCTGCTGCAGGCCACCATCGACAGTTATGATTCCTTAGGCCAACCACTGACTTTGTGCATGGCTGTGCAAGAAACACGGCCGGTGGAAACTCGAGTCTTACAACGTGGCGAGTTCAATCAGCCTGGTCAAACGGTCACCCCAGGGGCACCAAGAGTACTTTGTGAGCAGCCGTTGTCAATTTCGTCCGGTTCATCGGGCCGCTTGGAACTAGCACGATGGATCGGAAGCAAGGAAAATCCTTTGACCGCACGCGTGATGGTCAATCGAGTGTGGCAACACCTGATGGGACAAGGAATTGTGCGAACTCCAGAGGATTTTGGTTCCACCGGACTACCGCCGACTCACCCTGAACTGCTTGATCATTTGGCCACTACGTTTGTCAATTCTGGGTGGAGCGTCAAACAGTTGATTCGATCGATCGTAGTATCACGCATCTATCGGACCGGTAGTCAGATGAACGATTCTAGTTTTCAAGTCGACCCCGAGAATCGTTACTGGTGGCGTATGGAACCTAAGAGGTTGGAAGCCGAGGCGATTCGTGATGCGATGTTAGCCATCAGCGGTCAGATTGATCTGCGACGACCAAAAGGTTCTATCGTGTCTCAAGCGGGACCAGCCGTAGTACGTGACGGAAGGATATTCTCAGCTTCGTTGTCTCAGCCTGCAACAGGCGGTGATTCGGTGCGAGATCGGCTACGAGCCCAAGCTGCAAAAAATTTCTTGGGTTCCGTCGTTTTGAGGCCAAATTTTGTGTCGCTGGATGAGGCGGTGCATTATCGAAGCGTCTATCTGCCCATTGTACGTGACCATGTGCCGCGATCTTTAGAGGTTCTGGACTTTGCCGAGTCTTCAATCGTTGTTGGGCAGCGGGAGGTTTCGAATACCGCCGATCAGGGGCTGTACTTCATGAACAATGGGTTTGTCATCGAACAAGCGGACAAGATGGCTCGGCGCTTGATGGCGCATTCGTCGCAACTGCGAGATCAGTTGAAGTACGCGTTTGAGCTAACCTATGCGAGGCAGCCAAGTTCTAAAGAACTGCAGCTTGCCATGGACTACTACCGCTCACTGCGGCCCACCCCACCGTCCAATAGTCCGGCCACTAATTCGGTCATAGCCGATCGCCGCCGATTGACGGGTGATCGGTCCGGTTTGTCAAGCGCTCGTAGCAAGTCTTCGGGTCGTGTTGAAACTAGTTCGCCAGCAGCCCAGTTGGAACACCAGAAGCTAGCCACCATTTGCCAGGCGCTAATGGCGGCGGCCGAATTTCGTTTCTTGAATTAATTTTTATCGTGTGACTACAGGAGTTCTTTCAATGCTCTCAATATCTCCTAGATCAAGCGAGCTTCCAATGTTGTCGCGACGCTTTCTGCTTCAGTCTCTTGCCAGCGGTTTCGGCTATTTGGCGTTTTCGTCGCTAGCGACCTGGGCGAGTGCTGAAGAGTCAAAGTCGTCGGACAATCCGCTATCGTCCAAACCAAGCCATTTTCCAGCAAAGGCCAAGCGAATCATTTTTCTTTACATGCGAGGTGGTCCATCGCATGTGGATACGTTTGACTACAAGCCAGAGCTGGCCAAGCTGGACGGCAAGACCGGCAAGTATCGTGGAGCGTTGATGAAGTCGCCATGGGAATTCCAGAAAACCGATTCTGGATTATGGATATCCGAGCTTTTGCCGCAAATTAGCTCGGTTTCGCGCGAACTGTGTTTGCTGCGAGGCATGCACACCGATCAACCGGTACATCCCAGCGCGTCGACACAATTACATACTGGAAGTGCGCAGTTTGTGCGACCATCGCTAGGTGCATGGACTCTTTATGGTCTAGGAACCGTCAACGATAGTTTGCCTGGGTTTGTATCGATCAACGCAGCAGCAGGCAGCGCACAAAATTACGGTAGGTCCTTCCTGCCTGCCATTTATCAAGGTAGCCCTGTGAGTCGCACCAATCGTTTGGCTCGACGTCTGCCCTCCGAATCTTCTTCTGACACGGTATCAGACATTCGTAATCCTCAGTTGACCTCCAAACAACAGCGACAACAACTGGATTTTGTTCAGCGGCTAAACCGCGAGAAGCTGCGCCAAGAAAAAATACATCCCGGCATCGAAGGTGTGATTGAGTCTTATGAATTAGCGTTTCGCATGCAGTCGGCAATGCCTGACGTGATGGATCTGTCCAAGGAAAGTCAACCAACTCAAGATCTATACGGAATTGGAAGTGGTCCAAGCGATAATTTTGGACGGCAGTGTTTGTTGGCTCGTCGTTTGGCAGAAGCAGGCGTGCGATTTATCGAAGTGGAACTAAACGGATGGGATACGCACTTCAACATGTCCACTCAGTTGCCCAATATGTGCCGACAGATCGATCAACCAATCGCGGGCTTGATCACCGATCTAAAGCGTCGTGGCATGCTGAAGGACACATTGATTTTGTGGGCCGGTGAATTTGGACGCACTCCGTTCGCCCAGAACGGCAATGGTCGCGATCACAATAACAAGGGGTTCACTTCCTGGATGGCTGGTGGCGGAGTGAAAGGTGGCTTCAGCTTTGGTGCAACGGATGAAACAGGGGCCGAGGCAGTCGAGGGCAAGTGCCACATTCACGACTGGCATGCCACGATCCTACACCTTTTAGGGTTGGACCATACTCGGTTGACTTATCGCTATGCAGGCCGTGACTTCCGACTGACCGATGTAGCTGGCAACGTATTGCATGACGTCGTGGCTTAGCCCACTGCACTAAAACCGGAACATCAACTCTTGCCAAGCATCTGGTTGGCATTGCCGATCCACGGTTCGGGGCCGCCACTGTCATAACCATACTGGGAAATGACATTTCCATCAGCATCTAAAAACAATATCGTTGGGTAACCGCGAATCTCGTACTGTTTGGCCAGTCGACTATTTTGTTCGCGGATTTCTGGTGAAGGACGAGTCTTTCTTGGGTAGTCTAATTTCAGCAAAACGACATTCTGCTTGGCCCAGTCGGAAAATTGCGGCGTGGCAAAAACCTCATCCTCCAATCGAATGCACCAACCACACCAATCGCTACCGGTAAAATTTGCCAAGATAGGTCGTCCGGTTTGCGCTGCCTCAGCTTGTGCCTCAGCATATGACTCATGCCACTTTAGGTTCTCTCCAGTTGGCTCAGCCTCGCGTGTTTGCGAAACTGACTCGGCAGGCCGACAACCAATCGTTGCGGTTGTCAGCGTGAAAAACAGTACGAACCAACGCAAGCTATCCATCACACTATCTCCGTTTAACGTATTGTAATGACTGTTCCAAATTTTTATCAAAGGCTACACCCTAATTGCAAGTCCAACTGAAAAGCCGCATTCATCATAACAAGTCTCCGTGTTCTCCGTGACCTTTGTGGCTAATCGACCTCCAAAACAAAATTTCGAAAGCGGATCTCGGTGGACGACGAATAATTAAAATACAGAGCGATGATGCGTACGCGGCGGCAT
>DAIRSD010000164.1:0-9545 GCA_036804625.1 Aureliella sp.
CCCATGCCACCCATGCCACCCATGCCACCCATACCGCCCATGCCACCCATGCCGCGATCAGGCTGATCGCCACCAGCAGCAGGCTCCTCTTCCTTCGGGATTTCGGTAATCAGCGACTCAGTGGTCAGCAGCAAAGCGGCAACGCTGCCAGCATTCTGCAAAGCCGTACGCACAACCTTGCTTGGGTCGATAATGCCAGCGGCCACCAAATCGGTGTAATTGTCCGTGTTGGCGTCGTAGCCTTCGGTCTTGACCTTCTGCTGACGCACTCGATTGACCACTACTGCACCATCCACACCGGCGTTGTTGGCGATGGCTCGCAGAGGGCAATCCAGAACATTCTGAATAATTCGAGCACCAAGCTTTTCGTCACCTTCCAACTCCAACTTCTTCAACGCGGCTTCGCATCGGATCAAGGCCACGCCACCGCCGGGCACTATGCCTTCCTGCAAAGCGGCTTGAGTAGCCGACTTGGCATCGTCCAGTAAAGCCTTCCGCTCCTTCATTTCAGTTTCAGTGGCAGCGCCAACTGAGATCTGAGCAACACCACCAGCCAACTTGGCCAGGCGCTCTTGCAACTTCTCGCGGTCGTAATCACTGTCGGTGTTTTCGATCTCGCGACGAATTTGCTGGGCTCGACCTTCAATCGCATCCTTCATGCCAGCACCTCCCCCCAGTACCGTTTCCTCGCTGGTGATGCGAACCTTCTTGACGCGGCCCAAATCGCTCAACTTGACGCTCTCCAGGTCGATCCCAAGATCCTTGAAAATTGCCTGACCACCGGTCAGAACAGCCAAGTCGCCCAAAATGGCCTTGCGACGATCACCGTAGCCCGGTGCCTTCACCGCACACACGCTCAGAATTCCCCGCATCTTGTTGACCACCAAAGTGGCCAGAGCCTCACCATCAACATCCTCTGCAACGATCAATAGCGGCTTCTTGGACTTACTGATGGCTTCTAACAGCGGAATCAATTTCTTATTGGCACTAATCTTCTCTTCAAACAGCAGTACGTAGCAGTCATCCAGTTCGACCGTTACCTGATCGCCGTTGGTAACGAAATGAGGCGACAAGAAGCCGCGATCAAACTGCATTCCCTCAACCACTTCGACCGTCGTCTCACTACCTCGACCCTCCTCGACAGTGATCACACCATCCTTACCAACTTTCAAAAAGGCGTCAGCAAGCACATCGCCGATGGAAGGATCGTTGTTACCCGCAATGGTTGCAACCTGCTTGATTTCCTTCTTGCTCTTTTCGTCGATCTTCTGAGACATTTTACTGAGAGCTTCTGAGACTTCGGCGATTGCCTTCGAAATCCCGCGCGACAGCGCCATCGGATCAGCTCCGGCAGCGATCATCTTCAGACCCTCGCGATAGATGGCCTCAGCCAGCACGGTGGCAGTTGTTGTGCCGTCACCGGCCACATCATTAGTCTTGCTGGCCGCCTCCTTGACCAGTTGTGCACCCAGATTTTCGTACGGATCATCCAGATCGATGTCTTCAGCTACTGTTACGCCATCCTTGGTTACCTTGGGCGATCCCCATCCCTTATCCAGCACGGCGTTGCGTCCGCGCGGCCCCAGAGTGCTCTTCACGGCACGCGCCAGCTTGGACACACCAGCCAGAAGCGACTGTCTCGCCTCATCGTCAAATACCATTTGCTTTGCCACGTTCTCAATCCTCCCAAAGGAATTTGTCAAATCAACTCAAAGCGCTCACGGGCTTCGATTCAGATAATCTTGTTCGATCAGTCACTTTCGACTCACACATCCTGCCATCCACCCGCATTTTGACCGCCAAACGGCAATAGTTCGTTAGCCCACCAAAGGTTTAGCAGTGTAGCACTGTGTTCTCGCAGAGTCATTAATGAATACGAGTCGTCGTAGGCCGCCCTCCTGTGCAAAGGGTGTGCCAGTTTTCATTGCGCCGGGACGGAGTATTCGACAAGGTCCGAGATTGGTGCGTCATTTCCATCGGAAACGACTGACAACTTGATGGAATCACCGACCAATCTGGGCGCGTTTCGGGCTTGCCATTTTGACAGTCCAAGCGTTGGCCTAGCCAAGAACTCGATGGGCAGCAAGAATAACCGCCAGCAGAATGTCGACAGCCTGCTGGCTGACACAGGTGGACCGACCCGGCTCTACTCCGGCAGTTCGCACCCTCCCATCCATTCTATTAAAAGTCTGAGAATATCCCGTGGATAGACGCTTTTTCACCTGGTTAATGCTATCGACATGTCTGTTTTTCATGTGGATGAGTCTACAGGAGCCCGCTAGGCAAAAACCAGCACAGCCTGCCGCTGGGCAAGATTCTCAGGAGGCCAATCCGCTACTGAAGGAGGAATCCCAGCCGCCCACCTCCCAAGCCAATCCCGAAATTAGCCCTACTCCTGCGACTGCGGACAGCTTTCCGGAGAGACTGATCACGTTAGGGTCGATGGATCCAGCCAAGAAGTACAACCTGTTGATCACTTTGACTAGCCAGGGTGCTGGTATCCAGCGCGCCGAATTGGTAGGTCGCTTCGACACCAGTGACAAATTACGATTTGTCGCTTTGGAGCACAATCACGGATATCTGGGATATCTCGGATTGTCTGAATCTATCGAACCGAAGGGCCTGAAAATCCGGGTCGTGCCAGACGGATCGCCAGCGGCAGTTGCCACTTGTGCGGACGCTGATGTTGGCCTGCAGGTGAATGATGTGATCACTCAGGTAGACGATTCTCCGTTGTCATCGATTGACGACTTGAACAATTGGCTGTCAATGAAAAAACCTGGTCAGTCAGCTACGATTCAAATTCAGCGAGCCGAGCGCAGTCTAAGCTATCAATGCGCTTTGTCGCAAACGCCTCTGGATATCCTACGAACGGAACCATTTGCCAGCTTTGTCGTGCCCGGAAATCATGAATTGTCCAGCCTGCGGACCACTCTAGCATCCATCAATGCGACAAAAATTCCGATCGGTAAAAGCTCTCTACCTGCGCTAGCCCAGGCTTTCCAACAGAACTGGCAAGTGGGCTCGCTGGAGGTTCCTGGGGGCAGTGGAGTTGAATTCCGAATGCCGCTACAGCAGATGCTCAATTCAACTGAATTTGCCAATTTGGAATTGGTTAAGCGTTATCGATTGCTGCCTAAGGGCTCTGACAACGACGGTTACCTACTGGACCTGGAGACGTTAGTCGTCAACAACAATCAGCAGCCCGTGTCGGTGGCCGTACGACAAGAGGGACTAACCGGATTATCGCTTGAAGGCTGGTGGTACTCCGTGAAGATCAGTCAGAGCTTTTTCAGTAGCGCGGGACATCGCGACGTGGCTTTTGGTGATGGCAGCGGTGTTCACCACTTGAAGAGTACTCGGGATATTCACTCGGCGGCATCAAAGACTCCTGAACAACCGCATACGATCCTGTTTTCTGAAGGCGAGCCACTGGAGCGGCGGAGCTTGAACTATATCGGTGTGGACTCGCAGTATTTCAACGCATCACTGCTACCACATCCTGCCAGCCCCGATTCGCTGAAAGATTTAGCCAGAGCCGGTGCATGGGCGGTCGGTGACTGGCAGACCATCAACAAATCTCAGATTCAAGCCACAAACGTCGCCTTCTGGTTCGAGTCGCGAGAACAATCCATCGCTGCAGGACAAAGTTTAGCGAATCGCTATTCGATTTTCTTAGGCCCCAAGGATGCCAATGTTTTGGCCAATCACGGATTGGATCTGACCATCGAATATGGTTGGTTTCCATGGGTGGCCAAACCGCTCGGCTGGTTGCTGCACTTCTTTCATGCGATTGTCCGCAACTACGGTATTGCAATCATCATGCTGACCGTCTGCGTTCGATTGTTGCTGTTTCCTTTGGGACGCCGAGCAGCCATTGCTGGGCAGCGAATGCAGGCGCTACAGCCGGAGATGAAAAAAATCATTGAAATGTATCCCGACAACATGGAAAAACGGGCCAAGGCGATGCAGGAGTTGTACCGCAAGTATGACTTCAAGCCGTTGGCCGGTTGTTTGCCGCTATTTATTCAACTGCCTATCTTCATCGGGCTCTACCGATGCCTGAGCGTAGATATTTCGCTGCGTCAGGAGGGGCTGATTCCTGGGCTGGCTTGGTGTTCGAATCTAGCAGGCCCTGATCAATTTTATGATTGGAGCGGCTGGATGTGGGAATACTTGGCAGGTCGCGGCACGGGTTGGCTGGGGCCCTACTTCAACATTCTACCCATGGTCACCGTTGCCCTGTTTTTGGTGCAACAAAAAATGCTGATGCCGAAAGCAACCGACCCGCAAACTCAGATGACTCAAACGATGATGAAATACATGACGGTATTCATGGGCGTTATTTTCTTTAAGGTCCCGGCCGGTCTTTGCATCTACTTCATCACCTCCAGTATTTGGTCGTTAATTGAAAGGCAACTAGTTAAACGTTCTCTACCGCCGCCCGGCACGCTGGCCGCTAGTAGCAATTCGCCGACCGAACCGGCCCCAACCGGCAAACTAAAAATTGCCGACCGCTTGAAGCCCGAAGCAACAGCGGATCAAAGCAGCAAGCTAGACCGGTGGCGTCAGATGCTGGATAAACCAGCCGTCCGCTCGGGAACTCAACGAGGATCAGCTCGTCGCAAAAAGAAGAAGTGATCATTAGGGGACTTTATGGACTCAATCGAGTGGTCCCGAGCGATCTCCGCCACCAGAGCAATCCGATTCCTCTAAAGCACTCAGTAGGCACAAAAACATTGGTGGCATCTTCTAGGATGCATGGGCGAATCGCACGATCGTCGATTGGGATGGGGTAAAGATACCCATCGGCTTAGCAGATCTGATCAAGAAAAATGGTCTACAGGAAGGACAAAAGACCGTGCGGACGCCGAGCATCTCATGATGCAACCCTAGGCGAGTCGAGACGGCCTGGCAGAACAAATGAATTCTTCGATGTTGCGTCCCCAGTGGAGTGAGGGTGGCGGGTTGCAACTCTCAGGACTTTCCGTCCTCATAAATCGATACTTTAAGGCAGGCGGTCGGTGTTTCCGTCCCAAAACGCGATTTCGGATGGAAGTTTCGAAGCCTGCAGAGCCTGAAAATTTCGGTGGATGGTCGATCGAAAGGCTTTACTATACCTGCGACCCGGTTAGCATAGTGGGGGTCATTACCCCGCTTGGTCTTTTCCTGCGTTGGCTTAGCGTCAATTGCGGTCTTGGCCTGCGGCCCCACCTTCCCGAACTCGCCCTGCATACGCGCCGTGTTTGGCGCGGGTATCCGTACGTTCTTTAGGAATAAACCATGAGTAAAAATTCGCGTCGACAATTCATCCAATCCAGCTCGGCAGTTATCGGTGCTGGTTACTTTGCCACGGCTGGCTCCCGAGTCGCACTGAGCAATTCAGCCAACGAGAAGCTAAATGTCGCTAGTATCGGTGTGGGTGGAAAAGGTGGCAGCGATTCGAGCAATGCCGCTCAATTTGGAAACGTAATTGCTATCTGCGATGTCGATCGCAAGACGCTAGAGAGCAAGGGGCAATCCGAAGGATTTACGGGTGCTGAGCGATACACGGATTACCGTGAGTTGTTTGCTAAGCACGGTAAGAATATCGACATTGTTACTGTTAGCACTCCGGACCACATGCATGCCCCCATTACTTTGGAGGCCATGCGTCTGGGCATCAGTTGTTACACTCAGAAGCCACTGACGCGAACCATTTACGAAGCTCGCCTGCTGGCTCAAGTTGCCAAGGAAACCGGCGTTTGCACTCAGATGGGTAATCAGGGCACCGCACTGGATAGTTCGCGCGAGGCGATTGCTCAGATTAAGTCGGGCGTGCTGGGCGACTTGCAAGAAGTCTATGCATGGTCGAATCGTCCTGTTTGGGCGCAAGGGCCTAACCGACGAATGACGCTGCAGAAGTTTTCGGACCAGGCCAAAGCGGATGATGCTGCTACGGCTGAAGAAGCGATTGCTGCCAAGAAAGAAGAAATCGCCAGCGCTTTGGAGCGACTTGACTGGGAGAGTTGGATTGGAGTGTCCCCGTATCGCGAATTCTGGCCGGGACTGTATCACAGTTTCCAACATCGCGGCTGGTGGGACTTTGGAACCGGAGCATTGGGCGACATGGCTTGCCATCAGTTGACCGTGCCTTTTGCTTCGTGCGGATTGCGTGATCCTATCTCTGTGGTTGCCAAAACAACTGGGCATGATTTTGACAGTTTCCCTGCTAGTTCGATCATCAAATTCGAATTCCCAGAAACCGCCGAGCGACCTGCGATTCCATTCTGGTGGTATGATCGCAAGGGCAATAAGCCGCCAGCAGAGGTGTTTGAAAAGTGGGGCATTAACAAAGTATCAGACAGTGGTGTGCTTGTTGTGGGCACAAAGGGTGCGTTCTACAGCACGGACGATTACTGTGCCAAGTACGTGTTGAAGGGCGTCGAGAAAGTGGATGTTGATTACCAAAAGGCTGAAAGCAAAGGCAGCAATGACGTGAACAACATGTACGAACTGTTCCGAGCCAAAGCGGCGGGCGACCCGTCGATTTGCCATTCGAACTTTATCGATCGCGCTGGCCCGCTGACCGAGACGATTCTGCTTGGAAATCTGGCCGTTTGGGCTGCCGCCAAGGGTGGAGCGGACGGCGAGATGGGGCAGTGGGGCGAAAAAGTTGAATGGGATGCTAAGAATTTGAAGGTTACCAATTTGGCCGCCTTGAAGACGCCAGGGGTTGCCGATTTAATCAAGCCGGTCTACCGCCAAGGCTATCGCTTGGACTAATCTGAACTTTGTTTCAGCTTCGCTTCGCGTTTGAAAGCTGACAGTGTAAAATCTCAGGGGATACGGCCCATGCCTATCCCCTTTTTCGTTTGTGCCCGTTGCATGGCCACTAGCTATTAACTATTAAGGTTTAGGAAACTCATGCAGAGATGCATCGATCGTGTTGCCTATTTGCCGATCATCTTGCTGCTGACCAGCGCACTTGTGTCCGGCTGTCGCCAGTCCAATGATTCGAACCCTTCGGTTGATTCCAAGACTGCCACGCCCGGTACATCATCTACTGGTGATGGCTTAGCTGCCAGTACAGCTCCAGAGGATGGTTTGTCCGCGCAAGCTTCCGCCGTCAAGAAGCGAATCGCGGAACTGGGTGCTGATGCCAAGACAACGCCTGAGTCCGGCAAGCTGAGAGAGCTCGTCATACAGGACGGGTCCAATCTGACCGCTGCCGACATCAGTCAAATAGGCCAGGTTGCTGAACTGAAGAAGCTCCACATCCTGAACTGCCGAGTACTTAACGATGACATGGCCGCAAGCTTGTCGGATCTCAATCAGCTTTCTAGTTTAGCGTTGACCAACACGGTGATCGGCGACAAAACCGTTGAACTAATTGCCAAGTCGTTTCCTCAGTTGACAGAACTCGATCTTTCCTCCAACACCAATCTAACTCAGGCTGCCATGAAGTCGATCGAGGAAATCAAGGGACTGAAGGTACTGTCACTAGTGCAAAATCGCTTTAACGACCTAAGCACACGAAGGCTGAAAGCTCTGCAAGAGCTAACATCAATCGACCTGCGCGGCAACATGGAAGCTGGCAATATGACGTTGGGCGTACTCAGTCAACTTCCTAAGCTGACCAGCCTGAAGCATCGCAGCACAGCCGTGACCGACGATGGGATTGAAAAGCTTTCCGAGAACATCTCGCTTCAAAATCTTCTGATACAGGATTTTATGATCACCAGTCTATCCGGGCAGCATTTGGCCAAACTGACAAACCTTCGGCAATTGGAAATTTTTAGATGCCAGGGGGTCGCTGGAGACGGAGTTGCCGCGCTGCAAGGGCTTGGGCTGGAGCGATTGACTCTGCGCGACCTGCCAGCCGTGGATGATTCCGGGATGCAGGTGTTTGCAAACCTGCCTAAGCTAAAAAGACTGTACCTTCACGAATTAGAGGCCGTGACCGACGAAGGATTGAAAAACCTGGGCAACCTAACGGCACTTGAAGTGCTGGACATCTGGAGCGTTCCTCAGTTGTCTGACAGCACCATGGAAGTCATCGCTGGGCTTCCTAACTTGAAGGAGCTATCCATTCGGTCAACAGGAATCACCGACTCAGCCGTCGATGCCATTTTGAAGCTGAATAACCTAAAAGTGCTGACTTTAAAGGAAAACGGACAGGTTTCCGCTGAAGCTGTCAAAAAGCTAAGCACTCGCAAGTGGGACAAGCTGGACACTGGCAATTAGCCGCTATGGCAGTTACAATTTTTAGGAACAATTAGCTTTTATTTACAAACAGGGTGTAGGACAACATGAACGTACAACGACGCATCTTCGTTCAATCAGTAGCAGTAGCCGGAACGGTGGGTATGACGACTAAGTCAATCGTAGCTGAAGAAAAAGCTCCATTTTTTCAGATTTCATTGGCTCAGTGGTCACTGCACCGTCAGTTTTTCGGTAATAAAGGTTTTACTAAGTTAGACCCGGCAGATTTTGCTTCTATCGCAAAGAACGATTTTGGAATTGATGCCGTCGAATACGTCAACCAGTTCTATAAGGACGTGGTCAGAAATCACGACTACCTGGCCGATCTAAAAAAGCGAGGGCAGGACGCGGGAGTCAAGGCGCTACTGATCATGTGTGATGGCGAGGGGAACCTGGGCGATCCAGATGCCAAGCGGAGAATCACTGCGGTGCGTAATCATGTGAAATGGCTTGAATGGGCGCGGGAACTGGGGGGTCACTCCATTCGCGTTAACGCAGCGTCGGACGCAAAGCTGAGCTTTGCCGAGCAGCAGAAGCTAGCTGCGGATGGCCTGCGGCGTTTGTGTGAGATTGGGGATACCTACGATTTGAACGTGATCGTCGAAAACCACGGGGGCTTGTCCAGTCACGGAGGTTGGCTGCGCGGTGTGATGGAAATGGTTGATCATCCGCGAGTTGGTACCTTGCCTGACTTCGGCAACTTCCGAGTAAAAAGCGGTGCCGATGGCTTGGAGTACGATCGATATCTTGGCACGCACGAACTGATGCCATTTGCCAAAGGAGTGAGCGCTAAATCACACGAATTTGATGCCGATGGCAACGAAGTGCATACCGATTTCCGTCGCATGCTAAAGATCGTCAAGAACAGTGGATTCCAAGGATTCGTGGGAATTGAGTACGAGG
The DNA here is from genome assembly GCA_036804625.1 of Aureliella sp. Taxonomy (GTDB): domain Bacteria; phylum Planctomycetota; class Planctomycetia; order Pirellulales; family Pirellulaceae; genus Aureliella. The sequence goes on from DAIRSD010000164.1 coordinate 9,148, forward strand.
GGGCCAAGGATTCCTACGAAGGCATCCGAGCTACTAAAGCACTGCTTGAAAAAGTGCGAACGGAATTGGTGTAAACAAGACCTGCGACCATTGTGACCTTTGTCACGGTTGTTGGCTCTACTGCGATCGCATAGGCGAGTCTTGCAACATGCCTATTGTTGATATGCCAAGCGACATGGTTCTCACCAAATTAGGTGTTTCAATGGGTGAATCATTGCAATCCAAGCCTACTGCTGTTGGCTCTGTACAAAACCAGCAACTTTCCTTGGCAGGCATGTTCTGGGTCACAACTGCTTTGGCTTTACTTTTGAGCTATGCTAGCCTACAGGGTAGTCAATGGGGTAATCTTTCTCTTTTCGATTTTTGCTTCGTCGTGCTATGCTGTCTGGGCTTTTGCA
>DAIRSD010000165.1:0-9517 GCA_036804625.1 Aureliella sp.
GCGCGACTCCAATTCAAGTAGTGGTGATTCAAAATCCAAGTTCGCTGAGTGGCTCATGGGGTCTAACCTTTAGTCTTTGGCTTCGGTTGATCATCTGGCTGCGCGGCAAGATTCGAGGCTTGCGCTTGATTGTGAATGCGCCCTGCCGGCGGGACATCATCAAAGATACTAACCTCGGGAATGCGGGGCGGCTTCTTGAATACTTTGGTCTTACGAAGTGTCTTTAGAAGTTACCACATGCTGGACGGCCGTTCATCTGGATTTTTGGCCATGGCGGATCGAATCACCGCCGTGTACTCAGCCGTAACGTTGTCGTTGATCACCAGCGGCGAAGGAATAGGTGCGCTCAGGTGTTTGTTCAACAAGTCCGATGGGCTTGTTCCGGTAAATGGCGGCTTACCTGTAACCAATTCGTAAAGAACACAACCAAAGCTGTAGATATCCGAGCGAGCATCCAGAGCCTTGCCGCGTATTTGTTCAGGAGACATATAACTCTTAGTTCCAGCGATCACTTTGGGCTTGCCACCAAACCACTTGGCAAGTCCTGTCTTGACTCGCTGAGAAATCGTAAAGTCGATCAGCTTGACATCACCATCGCGCGAGACCAAAAAATTATCCGGCTTGATATCACAATGCACAAATCCTTGGCTGTGCATGTAGTACAACCCTTCCGTACATTGCACGATGATTTTTTCCAACATATAGCCGATGGAATCGGGGCCGCGTCGCAGCGCCTGTTTGATATTCAGCTCACTGAACAGTTCCAACACTAAGAACGGCGGCAAGTTTTTATCCAAGACCAGATCGATTACCTTGATGACATACGTGTGTTTTAACTCCTTGGCGATCTCAAATTCGTTTTTTAGAAATGCAATCTCCTCCTTGTTGGCACGATGTTCGTCTCGCAGCACTTTGAGCGCAAAGCGTTTGCCGGTAGCCGATTCAATCGCCTCCCAAACGTGTGATGAATTCCCCATTCGAATCAGCCGAGTCAGCCGATAGGGGCCAAGAAAGTCGCGAACTTTAGTCATGAATAGGCTTTCCCAAACGTGCCACTAGTATTGCAGAAGATTATCTGGAATTCCGAGTTGGTGGCTACCAGGGGGGCATCCGCTTCTGACAAATCCAACTTAAAACGACAGACCAGGAATTAAGTTCTATCTCTTTAACAGCCTCTGGTAGATCGCTCGAATCTGCTTGGGCATGTTCTGGTGCCTAAACTGCTCAGAAAACCGAATCGCCCCCCCCTGCCCTAGTTGCCTACGCAATTGGCTATCATTAGCCAGCATCAAAATGGCTGCGGTCAAATGTTCAATCGCTCCGGGCGGAACCAAAACTCCGGTCTGCCCTGGAAGCACAACTTCGCGAGCACCATCTACATCGTAGCTAATTACGGGCCGCCCCGCGATCAGCGCTTGGGGGATAGCCCGAGCCAAGCCCTCGCGCAGACTGGTGTGTACCAGCATGTCCATGGCACTCAGATAGTAGGGGATCTTCTCTGGTGCGACCAGACCAGTGAAATGAAAGTGCGGCTGCAATTCGTATCTAGCGATGCTTGCTTCCAGCTCCGGTCTCAGTAGTCCGTCCCCCACTAACAAAAAATGGATTCGACGGTCTTGAGCGATCACTCGACGAGCCGATTCCAGTAAATCGTGATGTCCTTTTAGGTGAAACAGTCGAGCTATCTTGCCTACCAGTATATGGCTTGACTTCAAACCCAACTCAGTGCGAGACTGCTCGCGATACTGATAGCAGTCCAGAAATGGCTGGACTTCCATCCCCGAGTAGACCGTAGTGCATTTCTGTTGCGATGCCACTCCGGCTGCCACCAGCAAGTCGGTCATCGCATCGGCTACACAGATTAGATGATGACACCGCTTGGCCGCCCATCGCTCCAATTGAACATAAGCGTTATGCACTAACCTGGACTGGTACTGATGGAAGGGCGCTCCATGCACCGTGTGGACAACGACGGGTACCTTACACTGCCAAGCGGCCTCACGCCCTAAGAAGCCACCTTTGGCGCTGTGCGTGTGTACGACATCAGGTGCAAACTGCGCGATCGTCTTTTTGATTTGCTTGTAAGCGATAAGGTCACGAGGTCCAATAGACCGACGAAGCGAATCGATCACTTGAATGCTCAAGCCTTCAACCTTCTGCCGATGCTGCATCAATTGCCCTTCGGCACCCAGCGAAGGCCCCGTGATCAGCAAAACCTGATCACCGTACTGCGTCACCAGGTCGCTGCAATTGTAGAGAGTATTCTCCTGAGCCCCGCCCACGATCATTCGCGTAATTACATGAGCTACTCGCATGGTAAGATCTGAAGGTTGTCAAGCAATTCCATCAAACATCACTTCCATCAAAGTCAGCCCCTGGGGTGGTGCGGCTGCACCGGCTGCCTGTCGGTCTCTTGCAGCCAAAACCTGCAAAATCCACTGATCCGGTTTGCGTCCAACCGCAACCTGCACCAAAGTACCGACGATATTACGCACCATATTATATAAAAAACCGTCGGCTTCTACTTGAATACTAAACATCTGACCATCCAAATAGGGTTGTGCTTGGACAGTCAGTGATCGAATGGTGCGCACCGTGCTGGAGCGTGGACTGCCTGCCGACTGGAAACTGTAAAAATCGTGCTTGCCAATCAAGTGTGTTGCTGCCGCCTGCATGGCTTCCACGTTCATACGGCGTCGGACCCACCAATGAGTGCGAGACCCTATAGGATCGCCAATGCGTGAGTTATAGACCAAATATCGATAACGCTTGCCAGTACTATTGCGTAGCGGATGGAAAGTAGGCGGAACCTCTCTAGCCTGCCGCACCACAACGCTTAGAGGAAGATGTGTATTCAGAGCGAACGGCAACTTTTGCAGTGAAGCGTTCCAAGCTGGCGACCGAAACGCGACAGCCTGAGCCAATGCGTGTACACCGGTATCTGTCCGGCTGCTCGCTAGTGCTCGAACCGGATGCCCCAACACGGCTCGCAGTGCTCGCTCAAGCGTCTCTTGTACAGACGGCAACCCCGGTTGATACTGCCATCCACAATATGCACTGCCATCGTAGGCCACCGTCAAGAGGTAGACACGGCTTGCACCGCCCTGCCCTGCCCCATCGCTTCCGAGAACTTCCGACCTCTCCGACTGGCTCATATCTGAAGTCGATCGTCGAAAAGTGAACTCAAGTGGGATCGAAGCAAATTGAAGTTTTTGTGACAGGTATCGGCGACTAGCCGTTTGCCCCTACCGTTGCCTGAGCAAGGTTACTTAGTAAGAACCCGATCTGAACCGCGTTGGTCGCAGCACCTTTGCGCAGGTTGTCGCTGACACACCAAAAACTGATTCCACAGGCAATATCACGGTCCTTTCGCACGCGACCGATAAATACGTCTGGCTTGTGGGCACAATCTCGAGGCATTGGATAGCGCTTGCCTGGCAAATCATCAATTAGTGTGATTCCAGGAGCATTTCGAAATAGATCATGGATCTGATCCAACGACAAAGGTCGCTCAGTTTCACAGTAGATCGATTCGCTGTGACCGATCAACACGGGGACGCGAACACAGGTAGCATTGACTTGGATCTGATCGTTGCCCAGGATCTTATGAGTCTCGAAAACCATCTTCATCTCCTCTGAGGTGAAGCCGTCTTGCTTATGGGAACCGATTTGTGGAATCAGATTCAAAGCAATGTCGTGATGGAAACTTTCGATTTGAGGTTGGTCGCCGGCCAGATGTGCCTGAGTGTTCGCAATCAGTTCTTGCTGTGCCGCCAAACCGGCTCCACTGACCGCCTGATAAGTACTGACGATAACCCTTCGCAAACCGGCGGCATCCATCAGCGGCTTAAGAGCAACTACCATTTGAGTCGTACTGCAGTTGGGACTGGCGATGATCCCTTGATGGCCACGGACGGCTTCCGGGTTGACCTCGGGAACTACCAAAGGGACTTTCGGGTCCATACGAAAATAGGCGCTTTCATCGACTACAACTGCACCAGCCTGAACAGCCCAAGGAACAAATTCGGCAGCCACTTCATCGGGTGTACTGCCAATTACCAAGTCGACCCCTTCAAACGCTTTGGGCTCCAGAAGCTCAACTTCCCAAGTTCGGCCGCCCACGACCATCTTCTTGCCAACCGATCGAGCCGATGCCAGCAGTTTTAGCTTTTCGTATTTTAGACATTGTTGCTGAATCTCTTCCAATACGATCTGTCCTACCGCCCCGGTAGCACCAACAACTGCCAAAGTCTTTATCACAGCCAACACCTTTCTTATGACTACGCCTGAATAGGCCAGGACCGAATCTTGGAATTCTAGTAAACAGTTTGCAAAACGCAAAGGGTCCCCTGCCCTGACTTGCCTTCAGTCCGCCCCAGGGGCATCCTGCCCATCCAGGAACTGGGTATACTGTTGGATCGGGACACAAGGTGCCTCCAGCAGGTTCGCTCTGGCTGCAAAGTCTAGCCAACGCCCAGTGTCAAGCGCCAAACAGGCAGCACACACAAGGTTGCCCCCGAAAATCACTGAAACAACCCAGCATTTACTCAACCCCAGCGTCAGGATACCTTCTCAATGGCATTGCCCGAAAAAATTCGTTGTATTTTTGTCCAACAGTCCGATAGCGGCATAGGACCCGAAGTGGCTGAGGTGGCTACGGAGCGATTTCCAACAGGCAATGTGAAAATCAAAATCGCTTACTCTTCGCTCAACTACAAAGACGTATTAGCCTGCCAAGGTCACCGAGGGGTCATTCGGTCGCTGCCGCATGTTCCAGGAATCGATCTGGCTGGAACCGTGATCAGCAGTGACCAATCCACTTTTCAACCGGGCGATCAAGTTTTAGTGACAGGCTATGAACTTGGACAGGCACACTGGGGAGGCTGGGCACAGTACGCACAAGTACCTGCCGAGTGGGTGATTCCTCTGCCCAAATCGCTCAGCTTGTTCGAAAGCATGTTCATCGGCACCGCTGGCTTCACTGCAGCTCAATGTATCGCCGCCTTGCAGCGCAATTTGGTCACTCCGGACGCTGGACCAATCGTGGTTACTGGGGCCACCGGTGCGGTCGGAAGTCTGGCAGTCAGAATTTTAGCTCAGTTAGGTTACTCGGTAGTTGCAGTCAGCGGTAAGCCGGATCAATTCAGCGCTCTGGAGTCGATAGGTGCCAAGCAAGTGATCTCGCGCGAGCAACTGATGGAAGGCGATCCGAAGCGACCCTTGCTGTCCGCACAATGGGCAGGTGCAGTTGATACCGTGGGCGGAAACATGCTGGCCCAAATTATTAAGTCCACTCGTTACGGTGGATGCGTCACCGCTTGCGGCCTGGTCGGTGGAACACAATTGGAAACGACCGTATATCCGTTTCTACTCCGAGGAATCAATCTGTGCGGTGCAGCATCGGCGGATTGCCCACGAGCCACTCGGGAAGAACTTTGGCAGCTATTAAGTCAGCAATGGAAACCCGGCAAACAGGATAAATTGGTATCCGAAGTTGGATTTGAAGAATTGCTTGAATTCATTCCTAAGATGGCGAAAGGACAAGTAGCCGGCCGAGTTGTAATCAACTGCACGAAATAAAACGACTACCGACAGGTTGCCAGCAGCAATTGCGGAACCGATTGGTTGTTGCAACCACTTGAAGCTGAGTGGTCCAAGCAAAAACGTATTTTATCCCCTGCTGAACTTCCTCCACTCATCTAAATAATTCATGCGTTATGCCTGATCTGATTGCCCAGGGACGACGTCCACAAGATCGCTGGCGACGAGTCTTGCCAGAGCAGGAACTGCCATTCACTTTGGGCAGAACCAGTCCGAACTGGGCTGTCGCCTGGGATGACCGTATTTCGCGCCAGCATGCGAAGATGAAATGGAATGGCCAGCGCTTGCAGGTTGTAAAACTGCCAGAAGCTCGCAACGCGATTTTCTATCAAGGCCGTCAGTGCGATGAATTTGAGTGCGGAGTTGGCGAGCATTTTGTCATCGGCCAAACGACGTTCACCGTGCTTGACCAACAGATCAGTTTTTCGCAAGTTGATATGTCGGCGGTCGCCGAACAAACGTTCTCCGTCAATCATTTGCGTCAAAACAAATATAAAGATGCTGGCCGTCGTATTGAAGTGCTTAGCAAGCTGCCGGAGATCATCACAGGTGCCGCAGATGAACGGGAATTATGCCGTCGCGTGGTCAACCTTTTATTGGAAGGCGTGCCACAGGCCCATTTTGTGGCCATATTGAAACTCAAAGGCCACGAGCCGCGACGAAGATCCTCGGACACTGACCCTGGGATTTCCCCAAAAACTCCAACTACCACCGATCAAGAGAACTCGGCCTCTCGCACCGTCGGCCAATCGCGACTATTCTCGGGTACATTCCTGGACGTCCTCCATTGGGACAGTCGAGCCGTCAATGACCTTAATTTTTCACCGAGTCTTGGCCTGGTCAAAACGGCCACCGACACGCGAGAAAGCGTGCTGCATGTCTGGAATCGCGGCACAACCGCTGGCGCCAATTACACCCAAATGGAAAATGTTGACTGGGCGTTTTGCACTCCGGTTCAATCGGAAGCCTGTCCCGGCTGGGCCATCTACGTGGCCGGTGATTTTCCAACGGCAAATCCGTTTTCTCTAGTTGCTCCCGGCGCAGATGCTCTACAGGATGACTTGAAGTTCACGGAATTGACTGCTGCAACACTAGGTGCCTTGTGCCAGGTTCGTTCGCTTCAACGACGGCAGGATAGCTTAAGAAACTTCTTCGCTCCTGTCGTTCTTGAAGCACTATCTGACAGTGACCCAGAACAGGTTTTGGCCCCGCGTGAAACAGATGTCGCAGTACTATTTTGCGACCTGCAAGGTTTTTCGCGACAGAGCGAGGCGGCTACAGAACTACTGGAATTGCTACGTCGTGTTAGTCGCGCTTTAGGCGTGATGACGCACCACATTCTGGCTGGTGGCGGAGTCGTTGGCGACTTTCACGGAGATGCTGCGATGGGCTTCTGGGGCTGGCCGATTGCCGAAGACACCTACGTGATGAAGACGTGCCTTGCAGCTCTTGAAATTCGCCGTGAGTTCTTTCGGGCGGCGGCCGAGCCCGCTCACCCACTAGCCAACTTTCGAGCTGGATTGGGAATTGCAACAGGTTCTTCGGTGGCTGGACGAATTGGCACTACAGATCAGGTCAAAGTAACCGTGTTCGGACCAGTGGTGAACTTGGCTGCCCGACTGGAGAGTATGACACGACAATTACAGGCTTCGATCTTAATCGATGAAAGAACCGCCAGTTGGATTCGTCAGCATGGAGATCCCAAACAACTGCGAGTGCGCCGAGTAGCCCGGGGCTTACCCTACGGCATCACTACGCCGCTAACCGTCAGCGAACTGCTGCCACCTGCTGGCCCGGATTGCATTTTAACAGATGATCATTTGAGCAGCTACGAAGGTGCGCTGGATCATTTCTTGTGTGGCGATTGGCACGAAGCGTTTCGCTTGTTGCACCAAGTCCCGGCCGACGATCATGTAAAGGATTTTATGACCTTTCTGATTGCCCAGCATCACCGAGTTGCTCCGCCGGACTGGGATGGCACGATTAAATTGCCAAGTAAATAGAAATATTGGCAAGCAGATGAACAAGCAGACGAAAGGGTGTGAGGTGAATCCAAATGTTCGTATTTGAAAACCCCGTTCTGCAGCGCGAACTACTGACGAACCTACGTGCCAATCGCGCCTTTATACTGATGCTGTTCTATCAACTGGCCCTTGCCAGCGTGTTGCTGGTAGCATACCCGTCTGGGCAACGAATCGATCTTTCAGCCGATTCATCAGTAGCTCTGCAATTGGTGGACTTTTTCTTCTTGGGACAATATATCCTGGCCTCTCTCATGGCTCCAACGTTTGCATCCGGTGCCATTAGTGGCGAAAAGGAACGTAAGACGTATGAAATGCTGCTAGCTAGCCCACTGCATCCCTGGGCTATCGTGTTGGGTAAGATGGTTGCCTCACTGACTCACTTGGTAGTCTTGATCGTTGCTTCACTGCCAATCATCATGCTGGCTTTGCCCTTGGGTGGAGTTAGTATTTGGGAGGTTCTTGCCGCCTACCTGTGGTTGATGATATCGGTCATTCTCTTTGGTTCGATCGGGCTGGCCTGCAGTTGTCGATTCCGTCGGACGGCATCCTCTCAGGTGGTAACCTATCTAATCATCTTGCCGCTGGTCATCTTCGGAATGATGTTTTGGCGCGGTCTTGCCAGCAATGGTGATCTTCGACTCAGCTTGATCGTCTTTGTCCTTCCGCCGATCTACTTAGGCTTCAGTGCTTTGCTTTGCCGCTGGACAGCCGGACGACTACTTTATCCACCGGATGTAGGCAGTGAGGGCAAAGAGGTGGTTGACTTAGATCAGGAAACCAAGAACGCTGTGGGCATGATCATCCAGCGTGACCAGTTTCCAGACCGATTGTTTGCTCCGCCGCGCCGAGTCGCACTGATGCGTGATGATGCTAACCCGGTCTATGACAAGGAGATTCATGCGGAGCTATTTAGCCAAGGCACCTTGATGCTACGGCTGGTGATTCAAATCAGCATGCTACTGGCCATTCCGCTGATGGCTGTTTTTCTCTTCATCACACCTGAAAATTGTCCTTGGTATATCTGCTATGTCTTGGTATTCAACATCTTGGTAGCACCCGTTTTTTCTGCTGGCGGTTTGACGGGCGAGCGTGAGCGTCAGACACTCGAGCTGCTGCTTACCACTCAGCTTACTGCCAGACAGATTATTTGGGGAAAGTTGCTGGCTGGCTTTCGTGTTTCGTATGTCCTAACTATGTTCCTGCTTTGGCCGCTGGTTTTGGCTTTTGTTTTAAGCATGGCGGTCTACGGCAGCAACTGGCTGGGGGTGCTAACCTTCTTCGCCATCGTTTTTGCGGCTGCAGTCTTTAATTCAGTCAGTGCCCTGCTCTGCTCCGCGATCGCCAAGAAAACTTCGATCGCCATGCTAACCAGTTACTCGCTGCTGCTGGTGATCTACTTTCTTCCAGTAGCCGCTTGGTACGTTGGCAGCAATGTTAGCCAGTCGCCAGAAGTATTAACCGCTTTGAGTCGGTTCGGAGTACCCAGCCCACTGCTAGCCTGCTTCTGGGTGCCCTTAGACCAAAATATCATGCGATCCGCTGAAAATATGTCGATGGGCAACGGCGGCGACTGGTGGATGGTCCTGTCCTATTTTTTTGTGACCGCTGTCCTTGCTGGCATGGCTCTATCAATTGTTTATATCGTGCTAGGCAACCGCTGGGGAATCACCGGGCGATAAATCTGCTAGCGAAAATTGCTAGCGAACAAATGGTTGAACTAGGGAAACTTTGCGGCTATCACTCAATTCACTTAAGTGTCACTGTCGATAATTTTGACAGCAGTCTGGCTTCCTCGATGAAGTTGTTAGCACCGATCGCGCCTATGTCCTACCTTCGAGTTACGTGATGCAGCCATGATGCGTACTCCAGTCTAACTTCGCAGTATAGCCTGC
>DAIRSD010000166.1:0-9489 GCA_036804625.1 Aureliella sp.
ATGGGCCAACTTGACCACGAGGAAGCAAGTGGTCCTGGAGTGCCCGATCAGCACGCTTAAGAGATTGACCGGTATCCACCCTTTGTCGAGATCGTCAAAGGCTACGGCTGTGGTGCTGCCACGGTCAGCAAGAAATCGGATCTGCGTGGCGCTTTGCAGGAGATGATCAGCTACAAGGGGCCCTACGTGTTAGATGTCATGGTACCTTATCAGGAGCATGTGTTGCCAATGATACCATCCGGACGGACCGTCGATGACATGATTCTGGAATAGCCCTGGAGGCAAATTGAATCTGCCTTGGGCGTCTGCTGATCTTAGTGAATGGATCAATTGGTCTTGGGCCAACTTGCTAACAGGGCAAGTTGGCCTAAGTCTTCTAGTGCTGGCGCTGTCGGCACTTTTGCAATCCACTGCAGGATTTGGAGCGTCTTTGGTTGGGCTGCCTTTGCTCCTTAGGTCGGGCAATAGCTTTGTGGAATCCCAACTGCTTATCCTGGCCGCCATGCTTCCGCAAAATTTGTTTGCATGCTGGCGTTTAAAACATCATGTGAAGCTGCGCGAGGTGGTGGTTCCGGCTGCCATTCGTATTGCAGCACTTCCGCTGGGCGTTGCAGCCCTGTCTCAATTGATGACCTATCCCAAGCAGACGATCGGGCAGGTGGTAGGGTTGGTGATCTTGTTGGCTATTGGCATACAGTCCCTGGCCGGTATTCGCTGGAAAAATGCCTCTCATTGGAGTTGGTTGTTGATTACCTTCGGTGGCAGCGGATTCTTGCAAGGATTGATGGCCACAGGGGGGCCGCCGATGGTCTTGTGGGTACATGGTCAGCGATACAGCATCGATCGCGCCAGAGCTTTCCTGTTCTCCATCTATGTAATAGGCTTTTTCCCACAAGCTCTGCTGCTGCGCTGGACCTTTGGTGAGCTGTTCTGGAGACCGATTCTGGTCTCGCTTCTGGCCTTACCTTTAATTCTTGGCGCGTCAGAGCTTGGGCTTCGTGTTGGCAGTCTGATAGGCGATAGAAAGATGCGCCGACTGACCTATCTGGTACTGTTTGTTCTGGCGATGATGGCTATCTTGCAGCCATGGTTGGATCGTTAGGTTGCGACAGTTCTTAAGGCACCATGTACGTTTACGTTCAAATTACCTAAGCACCGTGGCAGGCATGACCGATTGCGTCGAGTCCCAAGTTCCCCCGCTGCGAGAAGCGGTTTGCATGGGGACGTTGTACGAGGGTGGAAAGACGTTCTGAAAAGAACGTGTCATCGGTCGTAATCCGGTGACAGTGGGCGAAGAGAAAGTTGCGATAGCCTGATTCGGTGCGGCGGGAACGGACGGAACTTTCTGGTAGGGGCTGCTGGTAGGACTGAGCTGGTATCCGGTGGCTGGCCATGGGCTGGCTGCGGAGCGTCTGGCGAGCAAATTCCACGTACCAAGAATTGGTGGCGGGTAAGCCGTTCGATAATTTGGCCCTGCAGCGGACTGGTAAGTGCCAACTTGCGATTGTGGTATCTCCGTTTGGACCAACTGTTGTTGTACTCTGGAATCCGTTACGAGATGTGGAACTGTGATTGTCTGTTGCTCAGGCACCCACTTCTGCGTCGTGATAACTTGATTGACGGTTACCGAATTGGCGACCCAGTTGGTTACTGGCACAAAGTCGTACACTAGCTTTGGCTTGCCGAACGGATTCCAAGCTCCCTTCCAGTAGCCTCGGGGGACATACCTGGTTTCTGGTCGATAGGTCACCTGCTGCCGTGGCACAACTTGATTGACCCACTGCGGCTGCTGAATGGTGGTCGTAATCTGCTTAGATTCCCACCTAACGGAGGGTACGGTAACGTTCACTAAGCGTTGGTGGTATAGCTTTCCAGTCGCCGGGTCCCGTACGACCCAGCCATCGGATGAGCCTTGAGTCTGTGTCCCCGACGAATTGGGCTGTGTCCCCCCTAAAGCGGTTGGGGGAAGCACGGTGGTTGGCCGTTCAGTGGACTGTCCCCGGCAAACATCAGCCATGCTCAGGATCAACAGCACAGCGATCCACAAGCCTCGTTCATGTAGTAGAACTGATAGCACTGCAGTAACCGCCCTCTGAATAAGTTTGACATAGGTGGTTTATCGACCACTATTACTCTCTGGCTCCACGTCCGGTTCACTGTATTGCAGGCAAAGGCCGTGGGTTGGCTAAGAGAATAGTCCGGGCGAGGTTCTAAGCAGCTTTAGAAGAGTGGAACGTGCACGCTGGTACAATTGAGGATCGGAGCTGGCCCGAGGACCGGCCACATTCAAGACACCTATTTTGTGCTTCAAAATCCACTCAACGATTTCTGAGTAAGCGATGGTTTGATCGATCCGGACTCGAAGTCTGGGCTTGTCAAGCAGTTGAGCGTATCGCCAGGTCAGCGCGGTCCCCCCTTGCAGTCGATGTTGGTAGAGAATCAGCGTTCCGTCTGAATCCAAAACATTGCGCTGAGTGCGGGCTGCATAGTCGGGAGTGGGCATTTCGGATAACCTATACTTGGAATCGATTCTACCCGCCTCGCTGATTCTGCCTTTGGGGCACCAACCGCCGTGTGAGATACCTAGTTCGATGGCTACATCCAATGCCGCTTGGTCCACCCCGGTTTGACCGCCAGAGACGATGCACCGCAGGCCAAGGCAAGATGGTTGGCAGTTGGTTTTTTTCTTGGAAGCCATCGCCTATCCATTCCAACCTTGCGAATCGGCCAACTGAAGGTACCAATCGCTATCCAAGTATCGCCGCCAGTGTTTGGGGATTGCCTGAAAACTCATTTCAACTTGCTTAGTTGGATGTTGCAGCGAGTATTGATAACAGTGAAGACCAATTCCAGTGGGGCCATAGCCACTTGCATCGTTAGGTGAAGCTGACTTGAAGCTCTTCCTACTGCTGCTTTGTTTCCTGCTACCTGGTTTCCAAGGTTGCCTAGCACCATACATTCGATCGCCAGCGACTGGATACCCTAATGACGCCATCTGTAAGCGGATTTGATGCTTGCGTCCCGTGATCAATTGGACCTCAACGACAGACCGATTTTGGTGGTGCGCCAAACAGCGATATTTTAGTTCGGCCTGCTGTGCTGAGGGGTCTCTTTGTTCAACGGCAACCATTCGTTGGCTGGCTTCGTCCTTCTTGACGAAGATACGCGAAAAGGTCCACCCACTGCTGATGTCCATTGTTCCATCCACCACTGCCAAGTAGACCTTGATGGTGCTGTGCTGGCGAATCTGTTGCGAGATGCGGCTGGCAGCCTTGCTGGTTCTAGCCAGCACCAGTATTCCAGAGGCAAGCGCATCCAATCGACTGACCACACCTACGTACACATTTCCGGGTTTATGAAACTTGTGTTTGATGTAATCAGCGGCAAGCCGAACCGCCGACGGTAATTGCCTGGTAACGCCCATAGTAGCCAATCCACAAGGTTTGTTGATCACCAACAAATGGTTGTCTTCATAAAGAATGGTTAAAATCGACAAGTGATCCCCCTGCGTTATGCGCCAGTTTACCGAAAAATCCGTCGATCATTAGCTGGCCTAAATTGGAATTTGCTGCGCCGCTGAGTCCTATCACCGAAGTGGTCATACGTGGGTTGATATCGATGACGATCCAATTTCCATTCAGATCCTGCAGAAGATCCACGCCAATCCAGCCCAGAGTCTCAACGTTGGCTAAATCCAATTGAGAGAAATTTTCAACCAGCGGTTTTCTTAGAGCACAAAGAGCAGAATCCAGCAAATCAATTGGCCGCTGCTGGCTCGGCTCAAAGTCGATTCGGCCACCGTGATAGCTCAATCTCCAAACCACGAAGGCATCTTTCCAAGGCTCTTGCCATACATTCAAATCTTGAGTTACCAGCGGAAGCCAGTGGTCAGCGCCGTGGCGATCCGTAATCGTACTGCAACTGAAAGCCCGTCCTTCGATCCATGGCTGAATGATCCACTGGTCGGAAGTTGAAAGATGCTGCTCGACGATTTTCGGCACATCCCGCGCTGAAGCGATCATCAGTCCCTCGCAGCCAGCACCGAAACGGGGCTTCAGGCACCATCGCTGGGCAAGATCGATCGACTGTAAGGGAAAATCGCACACCAGCCATGTGGATGGATGTGCCACACAGTGCGCTGCCAGCTTCTGAGCGGTGATCCATTTGTCGCACGCAGCGGTCAGGAACGGCTCGCGACAATTAAGTAATTTTACTCCATGGCGCGATAGTTCGGCTAGGCATTCTTGCAATATCCCATCCAGCTCAGGGGCTATGACGAGGGTCAAGTCACTATTCAAAGCCAACTGATTCCATGCCTTCAGAGTGACTTGTCGAGAAGTCGACTTCGCGCGATTTTCAAGCGACTGCACCAGTAGATTGAAATCCAAACCCTGCGCACTCAGTTTGTTGCGGCAATCCTGATCGATAAGTCGCTCATCTAATAGGGTCGTCACTTCATGACCGGCATTGGCAAACAGCGTGGCAAGGCAATCGAGCATCGCCCATCCCTCTCGCCGCAGGCTAGTTGGGATTTGGGCTTCGGACATGTCAAACAATCCTCCTCCGCAAATCCACTCGAGTATCGCTAGTTTCACCGTCGCCGCTCCCCCGCCCCAAGATGTGAAAGCTAGCATTCGAGCAGCAAAGTGGACGAAACGCAAGTTGGTTTGCAAAACCAGCGCTCAAAATGCCGAAGGAATAGAAGATGATCCGAATTGGCCCGTAGGCTCGTGCTTGTAAAGCAAGGCGTTTGGGCCGAATGAGACTAAAGAAGCTGAACTCTGCAGAACTTGAGGTCAAAAGAACTGTTATGGACATGAATCAGACTTTGACTATGCGTTTAGAAACCTATCTGCTGCAGTTGATGGATTGGAACCAGCGATGGCAGGAGTGGCTTACCAGCACGGAATCGGCTGTTGTCTTGAACCAGGCAAATCAGTTGTTGACTTTGCAGGATTCGGGTCAGCAACTGATCGAAAATCTGCGTGGTATTACGGCTGATCGTGAAAGCATTTTAGCCAGTGCGAGCCAGGGCGGTTGGTCAGCTTCTAATCTGACCACTTTGGCTCGGCAGCTTCCCGTTTGGCAGCGTCCACGGTTCCGAGATTCGTTTGAAAAAGCCAAACGCCAGCTTCAGCATCTGCGGCGACTACACATTGCCTCCTGGGTGCTGCTGGGGCAGTCGGCAAATTATTGTCAAGAAGTCACTCAATTGCTCACGTCAGGCAGCACTCGTCAAGATGTTTACTTGGAAAATTCGCCACGCGATACGGGTGGTCAACTGCTAGACGCCCAGCTTTAATCTCACCAAACTACTTCAACAGTGGATCGGATTATCGACTATGTCCCTTTTTGGTGTGATCCAAAATAGTGCCAACGCTCTTCAGGTTGCCGAACTGGGACTTCACGTTGTTGGAAACAATGTGGCCAACGCTGGTACTCCCGGCTACATTCGCCAGGAATTGAACAAGGCGACAGGCCCGGCATATCGCTACGGTTCCACAATCCTTGGCTCCGGAGTTCGCGCCGTTGGCGTTGTTCAAAAGCTGGACAGCTTTCTCCTGGAACGACTGAGAGAAGTGCGCAGCGATATTGATAGTAGCGATAGTCTGGGCCAACTCTATCAAGGAATTGAAGACATTCTGGGCGAATTGAATGACAACGATCTTAGTACAAAGATGAACGAGTTCTCTTCCAGCATTCAGGATCTGCTCAATCATCCAGGAAACGATGTTTTGCGTCGATTGGTGATAGAACAGGGAAAGTCTCTCGCCAGCGATATTCGTTCGGTCAGCCAAAGTCTTGGTCAGTTTGGAGCCAATTTGAATTCAGAGATTTCTCAAACCGCCGGAGAAATCAATCGCTTGACGAATCGAATCGCTAATCTAAATCAGCGAATCGTAGAACTTGAAGGTGGCAGAGAGGCAAAGACCAGCGATGCAGTTGGATTGCGTGATGAACGCATCAAGGCACTTGATGAATTGAGTAGTTTTGTGAATATCCGAACCGTGGAACAGGAGTCTGGGGCAGTCAGCGTCTTTGTGGGCGGAGAGTATCTGGTGACGGATGGCATTACGCGCGCTGTCAAGGTGGAACTAGAAACCGTGGATGGCCAGACATATCCGGAAGTTCGCTTGGCTGATACCGACTCGCCGCTTGAAGCAACCGGCGGACGATTGCATGGAATCTACTCGGCCCGCGAACTAGCTGTGGGAGGGATAGGAAAATCACTAGACAAATTTGCGTTGACTTTAATGGACCAGTTCAACAGCATTCATACTCAAGGACAGGGCGCGGTTGGATTTAGCGAAGTGACCAGTGGCTACGCAACCGATGATGTCCAGGGACCTTTGGATCTTGCCGGTTACCGAGTTGGCATTCGAAATGGTCAGTTCCAAGTTCAGGTTTCCGACCTGGCCAGCGGTGCTGTGGTTACTCACAACATTCGAGTACAACTGACAGGAGCTACCGACGACACTTCGCTGGAGGACATCGCCGGGCAATTGAATGCTGTCTCCGGCCTTTCGGCCAGTATCGGAAATGACGGTCGATTGACCATTTCAGCAGACTCGCACAAGCTACGTTTCTCGTTCCAAAACGATAGCTCTAATTTTCTGAGTGCTGCTGGCATCAACTCGTTTTTCGTAGGCGATTCAGCCAGTAACTTACAGGTCAATGCCGTTGTGGCAAACGACCCAAAGATGTTTGCAGCCAGTCTGACAGGTATCGGGCTGGGGACAGGTAATGCAGTGCGTTTAGCAAAGGCATTCGAAGAGCCTTTAGAAGGATTGGGTGGCCAGTCGCTTAAGCAGGCCCATGAAGATATGGTTGTCCGCATCACTCAGGATGTTAGCCTGCAGTCTGGTAAATCCGATGGACTTCGAAACTTCTATCAAACTTTGGAAGCTCAGCATCTGGGCATTTCAGGAGTGAATCTGGATGAAGAGGCCATTAAAATGATATTCTATCAGCGGATGTTCCAGGCCAATAGCAAGATCATCCAAACTTCCAGCGAAATGTTGGATGTGTTAGTCAATTTATAACATGACAGATTGGAAACAATGGTAGCCCTTCACGGAGTTGTGAGAGTTGCTCGAGCAAGAAGGGTGTTGGAGTGGGTTTGAGTTTTAGTTTAAGTTTAAGTTTGCGTTCAGACGGAAAGTGAAAGACTTAAACTTAAACTTAGATTTAAACTTAAACTATTGATTAGCGACGCCTAATTCCGTGAACGGTTACGATCAATTTTTACATTATGTTGTGATACCCAAGCCCCTGCGAAATGACGAATCTATACCCTGCAATCACCAATCGATCGTCCACTCCGTTGGCTGTCAGTCGCATGCTGTTTCAAGTGCATGGAGACCAGGCGTCCATACTTGATTTGCAGATGCAATTGAGTACTGGCAAACGATTTCAAAAGGCCAGTGAAGATCTGGCGTCAGCGATCAAAGTACTGGCCGCTCAACGCCAGCAGGAGTTCCGCCAGCAGACCGAAATCAATTTGCGGAGTGCCGATGATATCTTGTCTGCCTCAGAAACCAGTCTTGCGCAGGCCCAGACGATTTTGAATGAAGTGCGAGCAACGGCCGTCGAAGCGGCTGGGAACACGATCTCCGATGACCAGCGTACCGCCTTGTTGCATCATGTCGACGGAGCGCTGCGGCGACTAACCGATTTGGCAAACACACGTTTCGGCGATCAGTATATTTTTGCTGGTAGTGCGGTCAAAGAAAATCCGCTTAGGCTCGCTGGGAACGCAGTACAGTTCACCGCTAACCATGAACAGCTTGATACGATCACAGACTACGGAAGCACTCTGGCGGCGAATGTGACTGCCAATGAGGCGTTTGGGGTAAAGTCTAGCCAGATCGTGGGTACGGTTGACTTGGATCCCAGCGTGGAGCTGGATACTCCGCTTTCACATCTGAATCGAGGCGTCGGAATACGAGCCGGAGCGATTCGGTTAAGCAGCGGAATTGAATCGGTCGAGGTGGATGTGACAGGCTCGCATACCGTTGGAGATGTCATACAGAAAATCAATAGCCTAAATCTGGGCGGCCGGCAAATCCAGGTGACCTTAAATGCCAACAGCTTGGACGTGGATTATGCTGACGGTTTGGGTGGCTTGCTTCGAGTCGAAGAGGTTGGTAGCGGGGCAACTGCGGGCGATCTAGGGATCAACAACGTCGCAACTTCTCAAAACAGCCCTGTCGTTGGTTCCGACCTGAATCCGATCATGACTCTAACAACTCGGCTGTCACAGTTGTTCAGCGGAAGCGGTCTGCCGACAGGAGAATCGCTTCGGATTACACAATCGGGAGTCAATTACGTAGTCAACACCAATGGGCTCAATACTGTGGAAGACCTGCTAAATCGCATGGAGCGAACTGGCGCACGTATCGAGACATCGATCGACCCTTCAGGACGTTTTATCACGGTACAAAGCACTGAAAGCGGATCGCAACTTTCCATTGGAGAGAATGGTGGTAACTTGGCAACCATGCTGGGGCTACGCAGCATGACGGAAGATACGCTGGTGTCTAGTCTGAACTTTGGCAACGGAATCGAACTGAACGACCAGGCGGGCCAGCCAGATATTGTGTTGACTCGCAACGACGGAACTCAACTACGCATTGACCTAAATGGTGTCCAGACCATTGGCGATGTGATGGATAGAATCAACAACAACGCCAGTAATTTTAATCCTGCCACACGAATTTCAGCCAGTCTAGCGACTACTGGCAATGGAATTCAATTGTCTTCAACCGGCGGTGCCCAACCAATTACAGTATCTAACGCTGGTGGCAGTTCGGCTGCCATTGGATTGGGTTGGACCGACAAGGATATCAGTACAGCCACGGGTGTGACTAGTGGTGCCAGTAGCGTGATTGCCGGTCGAGATATTGCGACCGTGAAAGTTGACGGAGTCTTTTCATCATTGATTCAACTCAGGCAAGCGATCAACGATGGCGACTCAGAAGCGGTTAAGTCGGTGTGGCAATCCATGGAGCAAGACCTGGACCGATTGGCGATTGCTCGTGGCCTAGTGGGCACTCGCCAACAATCGATTGAAAGCCGAATCCAGAAGTCGGAGGACGAACAAATCCGGCTGCGAGAAATCGAGTCACAGAATTTGGACGCAGACTTGGCTAGCGTGATCAGCGAACTAACGCATCGTCAAGCCGCTCTGCAAGCATCGATTCAATTGATGGGACAAACTGCCCGCATGACGCTGTTTGACTACTTATAGTTGCTCGGTGGGCTAGCGGCGGACGAATCACCCGTTGCACAGGCCATCACTTGACGCCAGCCGTGGCTTGACGGAATACGATCTGTTCATCTTGGCAGTCGATGGTAACGTGTCCACCTTCGTCCACTGTGCCTTTAAGCAACTCGGTGGCCAGCGGATTTTGGATCTCGCGCTGGATGACGAGCTTGAGCGGTCGGGCCCCAAAGGCGGGCTCATATCCCCCTGCGGCAATGTGATCG
>DAIRSD010000167.1:0-276 GCA_036804625.1 Aureliella sp.
AGATCCGACTGCTCGCATAAAGTGAAGTTGAGATTGAATTATGTAGCAAGAAACCGAACGAACCGCAGTGCAAGACTGCGGGATTATTACCCCATAATCCAAAGCCAGCCGGTCTCCAAGACGGCAGGGTTTTTTCGCCCATTGACAAGAATTTCTCTACTGACTTCAATGGCCACATGACTCGTCTGACCAGCCATTCTGCAACCGTGACTCTTGAACTGCGAACGGATTCGGTTCGAATTTCCGCTCTCACAATTGGCCTGCGATTTGGTTATT
>DAIRSD010000167.1:286-7216 GCA_036804625.1 Aureliella sp.
GTCGCAAAACCGATCCAACTCGATCCCTGCGAAGTGGAAATCGTGATGTCGATCAATGGAAAGTCTGAACATCTGCCGGTTTTCCTACCTGTTGGATGCCTGGCAACTATTCAACGTTTTCCGATTAGTTGTATCGAACCCTTGCCCTACTGATCATTCGGTTTCAAACTGAAGAATTGGTGCGATCTTCCGGTCTTTTGCAAGAACACTCGCAAAAGATCTACTTTGTTCATAGCGTTTCGTAGCAAAAAACCAAACAATCAGGAGGACAGACTTGGCGAATTCTGCGGAAATTGGCAATAGGCGGTTTGGGCCAGGGTTTCTACAAAAGGGTTGCTCCTGACACGCACCAACGGTCATTGTAGAATGGTTTGGAAGAAAGGGAGGTACACGAGAAATGCCAGCCAGTGACAAAATGGTTTTCGACGATTTGGTGGACGTCTTAGCCGATGGCTCTGATGCTAACAAAATCCTCCAATTCAAGTTGCCTGCGGCTAGCCAGGCTCGACTGGAAGAGCTTTTGCAAAGCAATCGAGAAGGCAAATTGACCGATCGCGAGCAAGCGGAGTTGCGAACCTTCGAGCAATTCGAGCATGTCGTGCGGCTATTAAAAGCTAGAGTCGCTGCGCGGCGAGCGTCGTGAGTAGGCGACATCATTTTCAAATCCAGGGAGTCTCGATCGTTGGTACAACACCTGAGGGACGGGCGACAGTAGAGCTGTTGGGTTTGAATGCGTTTCAACGAAGACTCGAACTTGAATCGATGAAGTCGTAGTTCTCGGTCAACGAGAATGCCTCAACGGTCAGCATCTGCAATCGCGGCTTGAACGAGAACCATGCTTGTGGTATTAAGCGCAGTGAATGCCGCTGGATTAGAGCTTCTCTGCCGTCTGCATTGGAAGAAACATCCGGTCAGGTAATTTCGGTAGCAAGACAAACCCGAACTTCTCGTAGAAACGCGTTGCGGCTTCACCTTTGGAATCCACAACGATTAGGCTTGCTGCGATATCACTTGCCACTCGGACGCAACGTGTGATTGCATCGGACAAAAGCAGCGCACCGACGCCTGGGTGATTCACGTCTCGAGCCAGTCGTCCAACCAGGATTGCAGGTATTTCTGGATACCGCGGAAGTTTCCTTGTGACCTCTTCGGGTAGCTTAGCAAGGGCTACCGACGTCGCGCACAGAGTATAAAAACCGATCACTCGCTTGGGCTCCGCGCGTTCGACCAGAACAAAAACTGCCGACGCCTTCCGTTTCACATCTTGTTTCGCATACTTGGCTAGGTAATCGTTTAGAACTGACACACCACAATCAAATTGTGTTCGATCGTGTTGATTGCCAAGCGGATCACAAACGAAGTCCTTCATCGGCTTTCGACCTGCTTGCGATAGTTCTCCATAGCAAGCTTCAACTTCTTGTTTGGCTTCTTGGGAGACAACAAAGCATCGACAACAATCCTGCTTTGCAATTGGTCTAAGTGTAGCTTCTCATGCTGGTCGATCACCTTCTTAGCTGCCACTTCAACATGAGCAAGCACAAACTCGGAAACGGTCCGACCACTGAAGGCGGCAGCTCGCTCGATGAGATCCTTCTGCTCTTGAGAGACCCGCGTTTCGATTCTAGCCGACTTTGAGGTGCTATTTGCAGTTGCCATTCTTTGCTCCTTGATTCGTTCTATTGTACGGTATATTTCCGTACAAGTCAATTGAATTCGTTTGTTGCCAAAAGCTCGGGTGCCACATCATCCTCGTCGTCGCCCTTGCGTTTCTCTGAAACTCAGGCGATTTCGCTTCTCGGGGAAGTCTCGATCAGGGCCGAATAGCACAACACCCTGCATGGATACCGCGACTTTTACGTCACCAGAACCCTTGGCGTGTTCAAGTCAATGATTGATATTGTCATCGGCCTGAATTCCCTATGCGATTGCAAGCGGTATCAAGGGGGTTTTTGCTTCGGGAATTTGCCTTTCTTCGCCACTTCACGACGCAAGAAGCTTGTATGTGGGCGGTTCCGCTGTTACCCTACTAAATTAGGCGTTGGAGCGGCCAGGCCCTTTCGCACTGCCTTGTCGGCGGATAGGTTTCCGCTGGCCGTTCGTGTCAGTCTGAGCGCCAGTCTTCGTTGGCGCTTGCGTTGGAAAAGAATGAGAGTGATCTACGTTATGCAATTTCATTCACTTAAATTTGCAATACCCGCCGTCTTAGTCTCTCTGTTGACCGGTTCCCTTTTCGATTGCCAATTCCAGTGCAGGGCCGATCAACAAGCTGCGGCGGCGGAACAAAAGGTGAGTTTGACCAAAGATGTGATGCCCATCCTTCGAGCCAAGTGCCAAGGCTGTCATCAGCCGGCCAAGGCTCTGGGCGGCTACGTGGTTACTCAGTTCGATCGATTGGTGGCTAGCGGTGAAAGTGGCGACGCGGCAGTGGTTGCAGGTCAACCCGATCAAAGTGAACTGCTGCGTCAGATCACGCCCGTGGATGGCTCGGCCGCGATGCCTAAGAATTCACCTGCGCTAAGTTCTCATGAGATTGAACTAATTGAACGATGGATCGCTGCTGGAGCAGTGGACGATACCAAATCGACGGCTGACAAGATCGATGCTTCTCATCCACCTGTCTACACGCACCCGCCTACGGTTACATCCATGGCTTTTTCTTCGGACGGAAAGTGGTTAGCGGTCAACGGCTTTCACGAGGCTTTGCTGCTGGATGCACAGACGTTTGGGGTTGCGCAGCGATTGGTTGGGCTGAGCGAGCGCATTGAGTCGCTGACGTTCTCGCCCGATTCAACGCTGCTAGCTGTAACGGGCGGTTCACCGGGTCGCTTTGGCGAAGTACAGATCTGGAGTGTCCCCCAAGGACAGCTTGTGCTGAGTCATCAAGTGACCTACGACTCGTTGTTCGGCGGAGCGTTTTCGCCAGACGGCAAGCTGTTTGCCTTCGGTGCGACGGACCGAGTTGTTCGCGCGATTGAAACACAGACTGGAAAACAGGTGCTTCATCAGGGCACGCACGAAGATTGGCCTTTGGCGACCGTCTTCAACCCGTCAGGCACCCATTTGGTATCTGCTGGACGTGACATGACGGTACGCCTGACGGAAGTGGCTACGGAACGGTTTATCGATAATATCACTTCGATTACGCCTGGTGCTCTGAAAGGAGGCGTCAACGCGCTGGCGATGCACTCCAGCGAGGATCAAGTACTGGTTGGAGGTTCCGACGGCGTTCCCAAGATTTATCGGATCTTTCGGCAGACCGAACGTCGAATCGGAGATGATTCCAACCTGATTCGTCAGTTCCCCGAGATGCCGGGGCGTATCTTTGATGTCGATTTGGACTCGCAATCCAAAATGTTTGCAGTGGCCAGCACGCTGGATGGTGCCAGTCAGTTGGCGGTGTTTCCTTATGATGCGCCGTCAACATTGCCCGATGAAGTTAAAGCGGCGATGGCCAAAGCTGCGTACGAACGCAATGAGGCAGAAAAGCAGCTAATCCAAGATTTTCAGAAGCAAACCGCACCGGCTATGCTTCAGTTACAGATAGCTGATAGTTTGTACGCCATCGATCTGCATCCCTCAGGTACCAGCGTTGCCACCGCAGGAGCCAGCGGAATGGTAAGAATTTACTCGGTTCCATCTGGGGAAGTCATCAAGGAGTTTGTCGCAGTAACTTTGACTAAAGATGCCAGCCAGGCGCATTCAGCGCACGAACGCTTGGCGGCTGGTACTGGTCTGGAGTTACCTAGCGATCAGCAGCCGCAAATCGAACATGAATCAAGCCTGCTGCCAACCGGGGCTATCCAACAATTTCAGGTTCAGCCGACCGAAATACATTTAACTTCGCCTGCCGATTACGTTCAATTGGTAGTCACCGCCACTTACGACGACGGACAAGTTATCGATGTGACTCGTCTGGCCAAGTTTTCATCTGGATCTTCATCGCTTAGCCTGGACGCTTTTGGCATGGTGCGATCGATTTCCCAAGTTGCGCCGACTACCCAGCAGCAGACGGATGTAGATATCGAGTTTCAGGGGCATCGATTGCAGTTACCGGTGCGTCTGTCGGCCGAAGATGCAAAGGCACCAGATTTTGTGCGAGACATCAACCCAGTGCTAACACGACTGGGTTGTAACTCGGGCACCTGTCATGGCGCTCAGCAAGGCAAGAACGGCTTCCAATTATCGCTGCGCGGATACGATCCGGTGGGTGATCTGCGAGCGTTGGGAGACGACTTGAGAAGCCGTCGCCTGAATTCGGCCGCTCCGGATGCCAGTCTCATGTTGCTTAAGCCCGCCGGAACGGTCCCACACGTAGGTGGCGTTTTGATGACAGAAGATTCAACCTACTACCAACTATTGCGACAATGGATTGCCGCCGGTGCGCGGCTGGACATTCAGTCGACCAATGTGCAGCGCATCGAGATTTTTCCGACATTGCCGATTATCGATCAACCTGGAGCCTGGCAGCAATTTCGAATTACCGCTTACTACCCAGATGGCACGACGCGCGACGTAACGCAGGAAGCGGTTTTAGAAAGTTCCAACACCGAAGTTTGTCAAAGTTTGGCAGGCGGGCGAATCAAAGCGCTAAGGCGCGGCGAGGCGTCCATGCTGGCTCGTTATGAAGGGGCATACGCGGCAGCTTCGGTAACGGTCATGGGAGAGCGCCAGGGATTCCAGTGGCAGCAACCTGATGCAAACAACACCATCGATCAGTTGGTTGCAAACAAGTGGCAGCGACTGAAGATTTTACCCTCGCAGTTGTGCGACGATCCCACGTTCTTGCGCCGTGTGCGACTGGATCTCACGGGTTTGCCGCCGACAGTTGACGAGCTTCAGGCATTCTTAGCAGATCATCGACCTTCGTCCATCAAGCGTCAGGCTAAGGTCAATCAGTTACTGGGCAGCGAGGACTATGTGGAGCACTGGACCAACAAATGGTCCGACTTGCTGCAGGTGAACTCAAAGTTTCTGGGCTCAGACGGGGCTGCGGCATTTCGAGGATGGATTCGACGCGCGGTGGCTGAGAATTGGCCTTACGACCAATTCGTGACGAACCTGTTGACAGCCACCGGTTCCAATAAAGAGCATCCCGAGGCGGCGTACTACAAGATTTTGCGACAACCAGACTTGATGATGGAGAATACGACTCACCTGTTTCTAGCCGTACGATTTAACTGCAACAAGTGCCATGACCATCCCTTTGAACGCTGGACACAGGATCAGTACTACCAGTTAGCTGCCTATTTCGCTCAAACCGAACTGCAGGCTGATCCGGCAAGCGAAGGACAAACCATTGGCGGCACGAATGTGGAGGGTGCCAAACCATTGTATGAAAAGGTGCAAGATCGAAACGACGGTGAAATCAAACATGCTAGGACCGGCCAAACTGTTCCGCCACAATTCCCCTACCCAGCCAGCTATCAAGTTGCTACTGATGCTTCGCGCAGACAGCACCTGGCAGCGTGGATTGTTTCAAGGGATAACCCCTATTTCGCGACCAGCATGGTCAATCGACTGTGGGGTTATCTGACCGGTACTGGGCTGATTGAGCCGCTGGATGACATTCGTGCGGGCAATCCAGCCTCCAACCCGGAGTTACTGAACCACTTGCGAGACGAATTTATCAGAAGCGATTTTGATGTGCAGCACGTATTGCGATTGATTTGCAATTCGCGCACCTATCAGTTGTCCGTTGCAAAGCATGATTGGAATTCCGATGATCAAATCAATTTTTCATCAGCCAAAGCGCGTCGTCTTCCTGCGGAGGTCTTATATGATACCGTTTACCGGGTGACGGGGACTGCCACGGCCATCCCAGGGGTTCAGCCCGGGACTCGAGCCGCTCAACTGCCTGATGTTACCTTCAACTTGGCCGATGGTTTCTTGAACAATCTGGGCCGACCGCCTCGGGAGAGCGCCTGTGAATGCGAGCGATCTCAGGAGTTGCAGTTGGGGCCGGTAATGGCCTTGGTCAGTGGTCCAACGGTGGGAACAGCTATTAGCGATGGACAAAATGAATTGGTCAAACTGACGGAAAAAGAAATATCCTATTCTCAGATGATTCAGGAGATTTATCTGCGCATCTTGAATCGCTATCCAACATCCGCTGAAATTGAAGTCTTGTCTCAAGCCGCCGATTCGATTGATACCGACCATCATGCGCTGACAAAAACATTGGCTGAGAAAGAGCAGTGGTGGATCGAGCGAAGAGCGACACTAGAAGCGGAGCGATTGGCCAAGTTGGAGACGGTACGTCAAGCTGCCCAGGCTAGACGACAAGAGATTGCTCCCGAGCAAACCCGTCTGGAACAGGAGCGTCAGGCTAGAGTTGCTGCTGCTCAACAAACGCTGGACGAGTATGCTCGCGATCCCTTTCAGATCGCTAACAATTACTTGGCTTCTAATGGTCCCGGCAGCAATTGGTTTCCGCTGGTTGCTGTTGAAGGACAGTCGACTAACGGGGCCGTGTTGACGCCTTTAGCCGACCGATCGTTGGTCGCTAGCGGTAATGCTCAGCCAGGTACCTACACGGTGCGGCTGCGAACACCGCTGAAGGGCATTCGAGGCTTTCGCTTGGAGGCTTTGCCGCTAGATAGTCAGCCGGGTGGTGGGCCAGGGCTGTCTGCCAACGGCAACTTTGTGATTACTGAAATCGAGATCGATGCAGCACCGCTTGCTCAGCCTGATCAAAGTTCACGGCAGAAGATCGCGACTGCCAAAGCCAGTTTCACGCAGTCCGGATTTAATCCCGCTTCAGTAATCGATGGCCAGGCTCGCGATCAAGGCGGTTGGGCGGTGTATCCTCTGGGTGGCATCGTTCACTGGCTGACTCTTTCGCTGGAGCAACCAATCGATTTTGCCGAAGGCACAGAATTGTCGCTAGCCATTCATCAGTACCATAATGAGGAAAACCATCGCATGGCAAGG
>DAIRSD010000167.1:7226-9469 GCA_036804625.1 Aureliella sp.
ACCGATCAGGGCGAAATTCCACTGGGCGAACCCGAAGAGTTCACTGCAGCCAGAGCCATTGCATCGACGGCCAGAACTGCAGAAAACCTGAAAGGGCTGCTGGCATTCCTGGACAAGAGTGACGCGAAGTGGAATGAACTGCGGGCAGCTCTGGCTACAGCTCAAACGCCGGTACCTGCTGATCCACAATTGGTGATGTTGGAGACACAGATTGCCGAGCTTGAAAAGACGACTGCTGACGATCCGCAGCTTGTACAATTACGAGCAGATTTAGAAAGCAGTCAGCAGCAATTAAAACAGAAGCGATTGACTCAGGCTCAGGATCTGGCGTGGGCTTTGATCAACAGTCCAGCCTTTTTATTCAATCGCTAGTGCGAGAAATTGATGATTTTGTTAATATAGCATTGTGAAATTTCGAAATGGCTTCACAGGGAGAAAATTATGTTCAGAGTGATAGGCGCACTGGGCAGTGACTTGTGTAACGAACGTGGATCTATAACGCGGCGCGATGTTCTTCGCGTGGGTGGCTCAGGGCTGTTGGGCTTATCGCTGGCCGACATGCTCCGGCTAAAGGCGCATGCCAACGAAGCAACCGCAGGTTTGACAGCACCAGGCTGGGGGAAAGCCAAACATGTCATCATGATTTACCTGCAGGGCGGCCCCAGTCATTTGGACCTCTGGGATCCCAAAGAAAATGTACCTGAAAACGTCAAGAGCGTCTTCTCTAACATTCCGACGAAGATCCCAGGAATTCACTTTACGGAGAACCTGCCTCGGCTAGCTCAGTGTAACGACCGATTCACGATGATTCGTTCCATGAGCTACGCACCTAACGGACTGTTCAATCATACGGCGGCCATCTATCAACTAATGACTGGCTACACCACCGACAAAGTTAGTCCCTCGGGACAGTTGGAGCCTCCCAGTCCGAAGGATTTTCCCAACTTCGGATCTAACATCGTTCGCTTGCGACCTACCGACGAACCCATGTTGCCGCTGGTGATGCTGCCCAGACCGCTACAAGAAAGCAACGTGATTGGCAAAGGAGGCACCGCAGGTTTCTTGGGTAAAGCTTATGATCCGTACACGCTGTACCCCGAAGGCGATGATATGGACATGAATAAAATGGATCGCATCAAGAGCGATGATCTGCAGTTGCGACCTGACGTATTTGCCGTGCGACTTGAGCGGCGGGCTCGACTGCGGGATTTGGTCAATTCACAGATGCCTGAGATCAATCAAGCCGTCAAAGACCTGCAACTGGACAGCTATTACGATCAGGCTCTCAACCTAGTCGTATCTGGCCGGGCTCGGGATGCGTTTAACCTGGCAGCCGAATCTGCCGCACTGCGCGATCGATACGGTCGCAATACGTTTGGCCAAAGCTGTCTACTGGCACGCCGCTTGGTTGAAGCGGGTACACGTGTGGTGGAAGTGATTTGGCCTAAGATTGCCAATTCGGACAATCATAGCTGGGACCATCACGTGGATCTGCCCAAGCGGATGAAGACGCAATCGGCACCCATGCTGGATACGGGACTTAGCGCATTGATCGAAGATTTGGACGATCGAGGCTTGTTGGAGGAAACGCTGGTAGTCGCGATTGGCGAGTTCGGACGCTCGCCTCAGCGCGGTGTCAGCACGTCAGGCAATGGCAACTCTGCCGATGGACGCGACCACTGGCCCTATTGCTACACGTCGATTGTTGCGGGAGCTGGAGTCAAACGCGGATACGTGCATGGCAAGAGCGACAAGACCGCTTCTGCTCCAGCGGAAGATCCTGTGCATCCGATCGAATTATTAGCGTCGATCTACCATGGCTTTGGCATTGCGCCCGACACGATCGTATACAACCACTTAAATCAACCACGCGAGCTAGTTAAAGCAGAGGCGCTGACGGGTATCTTTGCTTAGAGACTTATCTGGAAATTAGTGCCGCAGGCGTTTTGTAAAAGAACGGCGGTAGAAATGGTGAACCTAAGATTTCGCAAAGTATCGCAGCTGGAAATGAATTTCACATCTGGGCTCTTCTGTGAAATCTGGTTTGAGAGTTTCACAGAAGAGAACTTAATGGTCGCACCGCGTTGATAGGAAATCGATTAGTTAGCACCACTGGAACCTTTCAGTTCAATTTCGGCCGAACCTGGGTTGCCTGAACCTTCATAAGCAGGGGCTGTAGCCTGGACCTCTTCAGCCTGAGGTGGCTCAACCACTTCTTGCTTCTGAGAGCTGCGGGGACTGTC
>DAIRSD010000168.1:0-226 GCA_036804625.1 Aureliella sp.
CGATGCCTTCCAAATAAAAAACCTCCGGACATTTCGCTGGTGATTAGCCAGGATGGTCCGGAGGTTGGACTGTTGGGTTGTCAACTGAGTTTTTGAACACTAATAGCGGACGATCAGGTCAAAGGTCCAGCGATTTTTTAGTAGTCCTTCTCGCTCGGTCAAGGGGAACTCAAAGGCAGATCCCATCTCGACGTTTCTCTTGGGCTTGATCCTGGCACCAATGGCC
>DAIRSD010000168.1:236-9330 GCA_036804625.1 Aureliella sp.
GCGTAACCAAGTCGTTCCCCTCAATGCCGGGAGAACCCAGGTTGAACAGGTCGCCGCCTTCCACTGGCAATGGAAACGCGGTGCCGTCGCTCAGGTAGTTCCACCAGTTGAATTCAGTGAACACATAAACTGGCTTGCGAGTATCCAATCGGTAGTTGAAGTGGTTGCTCCAATACATCAGTCGGTTTTCAGCGTCTTCATCGTTAGGCTGTCGCAACCCACCTGCGCGCAGCCAGTGAGCCCGTGTGCTGCCCATGATGCGCGTACCGGCTGTGGCAAAGAAATTCCATTCACCGTCGCCATTGCCTTGCAGCGATTTCTCGGAACCCATTGGGATTTCAAACGTTGTACCAACACTCAGAATTCGACCTGCAGTAGGATCACGATACAGGTTGTACTTGAAACCGGCTGCCACGTCGGCAAACCCAGGCTCAATCAGCGGATGCTGTGAATAGACAAACCCGTCCTTGGTGGCGATCAAGCTGAGTCGCTGCGACAGGGCCAGGCGAACCTGAGCGGCATAAACCTGAACCGAATGTCCCCCAACGGCCGCTGGTACTTCATGGTGCAAGAACAGAAAGCGGACTTCAGTCAGCGTTCGCGGGTCCTCAAAAAACACTGGGTTGGATACGGGGCTAATGAAGTCGTCAAAGCAGCGATCACTGGGTTTGATGATGCCATATCCCAGTAGTCCGGACCCGCAACCACGGCTATCACAACCACCATCACAGCAGTTGTCACAGCCACTGAAGCAGTTGTCGCAGCAACTAACTGCCGAGCACGCAGCGCTGCTGGAACTGGCAGTGGCTGTAGGGGCGATCACTTTGTCGTTGCTGGCGGCATCGTCTTCTACAATACTTGCCTGTACGATGTTGTCCGATGGACTGGTCTGCTGGAACCAATTGGCTTGGCTATTGGGAGCCAAGGCAGCAGCCATGCCAAGCGTCGAGAATAGACGGTGGAAGCTGGATCTCATAACAATGTTTCTCCTTCCGTGGAAATTTGAGTTTGACACTCAGTCGGGCCACCAATCCGTTATGGCAGTGCGAGTTCTTGCGAAGGTTCAGGGCCTACCTTTGCGTGCCATTGGAACCGCCGGGTTGTCTTCCGTGACCAGGCTAGTTCAAAGATTCCTCGAGTTGATGGTACCAACTGGCCTGCTCGGCAACCGCACCCGCAGGCTGATTCAATCTCGCTATCGGAAGGGCCGCACC
This sequence comes from Aureliella sp., assembly GCA_036804625.1. GTDB lineage: Bacteria > Planctomycetota > Planctomycetia > Pirellulales > Pirellulaceae > Aureliella. Next base: position 1,451 of record DAIRSD010000168.1, read on the forward strand.
TTAATCGGGATATTTTTATCTATTAGTCTGATACACTTCATTAGGGCCATGGCCAGGCGGTTCGTTTAGGCAAGATAAACCGCCCGAAGAGTACACCGCAGGGAAGCCCACGGTAATGCTAGCTTTAGAGTTTGTTTTGGTTGACCCTAAAAAATGAAGTGTTTTTCGTTCAAGCCGGGTTGCTATGGTTGGTCGGGTGGCTGTGGTCGAGCCTCAGCGAGCCAAACGAGGTTCTGAGTACTGAGTACTGAGTACTGAGTACAGCCAGAAGAGTTTGACGGATAGGCTATTTATGTCCTTCAACCTCTGGCAAACTATCCGCCGCGAAGGATCTCTTTTCGAGCGGCTTGGATGGCCCGAAGGCGGTTCGGATTTTCAGCCTGACCGGTAAGTTCGTACAGAAATCGACTGACAAAGGTCTCACGCTGCTTGCCCCATTTCTTTCGACTGAGCGGAAGGGACAGGGTTAGTTCATCCTGAGCGCGGGTGATGCCCACGTAGCATAATCGCCGTTCCTCTTCGACATCGTCATAGTTTTCAGCCAGAGATCTTCGGTGTGGAAGGATTCCCTCCTCCATCCCTACCATGTAGACCACGGGGAATTCCAATCCCTTGGCACTGTGGTATGTCATCAGCGTCACTCGATTGGTTGGTTGTTGCTTTTCTTTCGGACTGGCGAACTCTTTGCCAGCCAAAGATACTTCCTCCAGGAAACCAGACAGTCCCGGTTTGTCTTGGCCTTTGCCGTCGTTTTCAAATTCGGCTATCGTGTTGATCACTTCCTCGACCGAGTCCTTCCGAGCCTGAGCTTCCTCCGGTGTCGGCTGAGTTCGATCGATGAATCCCATGTAATCAATGGTGCTGATCAATTGTCGTATTAGATCCGTCAGCGAACCGCTGGGAGCGCTCTGCATGGCTTGCAGTTGCGAGATCATCGATTGGAATCGGTCGATACCTTGCTGAGCTGCAATCGGAAAAGTGGCAACTAGCTTCATGTCGCTCAGCGCATCCCAAAGCGGTACGCCTTGGCTAACCGCATTGGCAAGAAGGCTCTCGACCGATTTTGCACCGATGCCGCGCGGCGGAGTGTTCAGGATGCGCAGCAACGAGACTTCATCTTTGGGTTGATCGATCACTCGAAGATACGCCAATAGGTCTCGAACCTCCTTGCGGTCGAAAAATGACTGAGTACCCACCAGAGAATAGGGTACATTGGCCTTGCGAAGTTCCGTTTCGAACACGCGAGGCTGCTCGTTGGTGCGAAAAAGGATGGCAAAATCACCGGGTTGTCGTTGACGCAGGTCGACAATGCGAGCGATTTCCTGAGTGATGCCCCGCGCCTCGTCCAGTTCGTCGTTGAACTGAAGCACTCGCGGCGGGATACCGCCGGCACGAGCGGGCCGAAGCACTTTGTCATGGCGCACCTTGTTAAAGGCGATCAGGCGATTGGCCGCTTCCAGAATGGCTCGGCTACTGCGGTAGTTGGCCTCCAGTCGTACCACTCTGGCGTCCGGCCAATCTTTTTGAAAGTTAAGGATGTGCTGCACCTCGGCGCCGCGCCAACCATAAATCGACTGATCGTCGTCACCCACGACGCACAAATTGCGGTGACCTCCGGCCAGTTGTCTGATGATCGAATACTGCGACTGGTTGGTGTCCTGATATTCGTCGACAAGGATATGGTCAAAGCGACCGGCTTCCAGTTGCCGAACCTGCTGATGCTCGCGAAACAACTGCTCGGCCAGCAGCAGCAGATCGTCAAAATCCACGGCACCAGCCAGTTTGAGCGCCTGCTGATATCGACGGTAGCCGCTAGCCGCTACGTGATCCTTGTCGGTTTTTACGACGGCATCCAAATCGGCCCAGCGTAGGCCAGCATTTTTCCAACTGCTGATTTTCGAAAGGAAGTCACCGGGCTTCATCATTCCGGTGGGCACGCGCAACTGTCTAAGTACATCTCGGGCTACCGATTCCTGGTCGCTGCGGTCGTAGATGGCAAATCGGTCGGGATATCCCAGCAGATTGGCGTGCCGACGAAGAATCTGGACGCAATGAGCGTGGAAAGTGCCCACGACCGGCATGGGGCTCGCTCGACGACCGCGTACGCTTAGAGTTTTCTTGCCCAAATGTGCGATTCGCTCTCGCATCTCCTTGGCGGCTTTATTCGTGAAAGTCACCGCCAGGATACGCTCGGGGAACGTACCATGCCTGATCAAATTAGCGATGCGGTCGGTGACGACGCGCGTCTTCCCAGAGCCTGCTCCGGCCAATACGAGCAGGGGACCACTGAGCGTTTGTACAGCACTTTGTTGTTCTGGATTGAGACCGTCGGACATGCTGGCATAGTACCCAGTGCGGCCCCGCTGGCCAGGGGGCAGGGCTTTAGAAATTGGTGTTGCGAAAATAGAGCGGGCCGCTACAATTCGTGCTCTTTGATCGCCCCCGCGATTGTCGATATTTAGTCCGTTTGGTCCATGAATCGTCAGAAGGCTGTGCGCCATGAAAGTAGTTTCCTCCATTGGTTCGCTAAAATTTCGACACCCCGACTGTCAGGTGGTGCGTCGTCGCGGGCGAATCTATGTGATCTGCAAGAGTAACCCTCGATATAAGGTTCGTCAGGGCGGCGCCAAGAGCAAGCGCACCAAGCGGTAGTCTGCCCGACCGTAGATTGCAGGCGGACTTCCTGGACTCCTGATATTTACCCGAACCGCATCGGTTCGGGTTTTTTTGTTCCCCGCTGATTGCTGCGTACAATAACCGATAGCGGTCGCATCGAATTGAATTTGGCCTCGACAACCCATCAGCTACCCGAAACATAATGGACGGCGTGCAGATTTCTGCAATCTCGCGAGAAAGCGTACTGGACAGCGCTGACTGGGCGGTTTGGCCCGATGGGCAGCGTCGGTTTGTCTATTGTTGGGGGCCGCGTGATCCCAAGGGTTATGTGGGCATTGTCCATGGACTTGGCGAGCATGGAGGTCGTTACGCCGAGCTGGCAACTCAGATGGCCAGTCGCGGATATTTTGTGGCTGCTTATGATCAGCAGGGGCACGGGCACGATCCTGGCAAACGAGGTGTGATAACCAGTTATCAATCGCTTTTGCACGACGTTGGTCAATTGCTCAGTTGGTTACGACTTCAGGCACGCGGTCGTCCTTGCTTTCTTTTTGGCCACAGCATGGGCGGGAACTTGGTGACCAACTATGTATTGCGAGAAAAGGTGCTGCCAACGGCCGTCATCGCGTCCAGTCCCATGTTTCGATCACCTCGCGAACCCCGAGGTCCGTTTAACTGGATCGCGCGATTAGCACTACGGATAGCACCCAACCTGTGCATCGGTGCTGGCATCCGGTTCGAAGATTTGACAGACGACCCTATCGAGCAGAGGCAGGTGGCCAGCGATCCACTGTATCATCGTCGAGTCAGTCTTAGGTTGGGAGCAGAACTGATCGATTCTGGCCGCTGGGCCATCGAGAATGCGGATCAGTTCAAGCGTCCCATTTTAATAACTCACTCACCCAACGATCGGTTGACAAAGGCTACGGGTTCAGCGGCTTTTGCTGCCAAGGCGGGTTCGATCTGTCAAATGGTGTCGCTGGAAAATCATCGACACGAGACGTTTCGCGACTTGGATAAGCGAGCGGTGTGGGAGTTGTTAATCAGCTATTTAGATAGCCACCAGAAAGTTGCCAGCCGTTAACAGCTTCAGTTCGATCACTTATCCCATGATCATCGAAGGACTCCTGACAACGACTCTGGCTGATGGACGACCTCACGCTGCGCCGATGGGGCCGGTGGTTGACCCGGATCTGACCCACTGGCAGCTCAGGCCCTTCCAAGGTTCAACCACTTGCGACAATTTGCTGCGCAGCGGTCAAGCTGTCTTTCATGTGATGGATGATGTTTTGCCTATCGTCCAGTCGGCGTTGTCGATGCCTGTGGATTTACAGTACCGTCCATGTGAACATGGCGGCTGGATCATTCAGTCGTCTTGCCACTGGTACTGCTTGAATGTGCAGCATTGGGATCTTTCCCAACCGCGATCGCTGGCCACTGCGCAAGTGCTTTCCAGTGGCATTCATCGATCGTTCTGGGGGTGGAATCGAGCCAAGCATGCTATATTGGAAGCCACCATTTTAGCGACGCGACTGCATTTGACGGGACGCGAAGCTGTGCTAGCTCAGTTGCAACCGCTTGAAAACGCTGTCACAAAGACGGCTGGACCGCGCGAGCTGTTGGCGTGGCAACTGGTCGAACAATACATCCACGCGTGGCAAGACCAACGATGACCTGTTCGAGTCTAGGGGTGGCTGATAAAATTCGCGGCTGAGTGAACCGCTTGATCAACAGAAGGAAACCCGATGGGACAACAATTTATTTTTTCGATGCAGTCGCTGACCAAGAAGCATGGGCAGCGTGAAGTGCTGAAAAATGTTTGGCTTTCGTTTTATCCCGGAGCCAAGATTGGTGTCCTGGGAAGCAATGGAGCCGGAAAGAGCACGCTGCTGAGAATCATGGCGGGCGTGGACCGTGACTTTGATGGCCAGGCCCGATTGTCTCAGGGCTTCACCGCAGGTTACTTGCCTCAGGAGCCGCAGCTTAATCCCGACAAAGACGTACAGGGTAACGTCCAGGAAGCTGTGGCCAAGCGTCGAGCCGTATTGGATCGCTTTAACGAAATCACCACTTTACTGGGCGAAGTGACCGACGACGACAAGCTACAAAAACTGTATGACGAGATGGCGCGGCTTCAGGATATCATCGATGCCAACAACCTTTGGGATCTGGATCGTCAAGTGGAAGTGGCGATGACCGTCATGAATCTGCCTCCCGGCGACGCTGATGTGACGACGCTTTCGGGAGGCGAGCGGCGACGCGTGGCGCTGTGCAAGCTGCTGATCGAGCAACCCGACCTGCTGCTGCTGGACGAGCCGACCAACCACTTGGATGCCGAATCGATTCAGTGGCTTGAGCAGCATTTGGATCAATATCCCGGCACCGTGGTGGCCGTCACTCACGATCGCTACTTTTTGGATAATGTAGCCAAATGGATTCTGGAACTAGATCGAGGCGAAGGTCACCCCTTTGAAGGAAATTACTCAGCCTGGCTGGAGCAGAAGCAGGAGCGACTTGAGCGCGAACAGCGCCAGCAGCTCTCACGACAAAAGACTCTAGCTAGGGAACTGGAATGGATACGCGCCTCACCGCGCGCTAGGCAGTCTAAGAGCAAGGCGCGTATCGCTGCCTACGAGAAGATGGCAGCCGAAGAGTTCGAAGATCGTCCCGACGAATTGGAAATCCAGATTCCACCAGGAAAACACCTGGGTGAGCTGGTAATTGAGGCCAAGAACATCACTAAAGGTTACGGTGATCGCGTGCTGATTGAAAATTGCAGTTTCAGTTTGCCGCCTGGTGGAATTGTGGGAGTCATTGGGCCCAACGGTGCTGGCAAGACAACGCTTTTCCGAATGTTGATGGGAACCGAGCAACCTGATTCGGGTACGCTGCGGATCGGTACCACAGTAGAAATGGGCTATGTCGATCAGAATCGCGATGCACTTCTGGCAGATAGCACGGTATTCCAAGAAATCAGCGGAGGCCACGATGTACTGGAGATGGGCAAACGCAAGATGAACGCGCGAGCCTATGTTTCGAAGTTTAATTTCAAGGGTACCGATCAGGAAAAAAAGGTTGGCGTGTTGTCAGGTGGTGAACGCAACCGAGTTCACTTGGCCAAACTGCTGCGTCGCGGTTCCAATGTATTGCTGCTGGACGAACCGACCAACGATTTGGATGTCGACACGCTGCGCGCTTTAGAAGAGGCCATTTTGAATTATGCAGGTTGTGTAGTTGTTATCTCACACGATCGATGGTTCCTGGACCGCATCGCAACACACATATTAGCCTTTGAAGGCGACGGCTATGTGCACTGGTGCGAAGGCAACTTCGATACCTACGAACAGCAGCGTCGTGAGCGACTTGGATTGGCGGAAGGTGAAGTGGCCCGCTTCCGCTACAAGAAGCTGACGTCGTAATTTTCGCATGCGTCTTCGGTCGATTACTGGATCACGCCGTCGTCCCAGGGTACAGGATGTCGTTTAGTTCTGGCTCTTTCGGAAGGGCTACCAGCGCCCACCAACTTGTGCGGCATGCCCTCAAAGAAATTGATCGGTAACGGCTGCGGCCGCCATGACGACTGAGCCACGCCGCGTGAGAAGTTGCTGCTGATCACCAATTCGTCTTGCGCTCGCGTCATAGCAACGTAGAGTACTCGACGTTCCTCCTCAACAGCCTGCGGATCGCCCATGCTGCGGCTGTGAGGAAAATTACCCGGCTGAGCGGCGATCACATGACACACTTTCGCTTCAGCACCCTTGGCGCTGTGGACCGTGATCAAGGTAATGATGTCCTCGTTTTCCTGTGAATTGGCTTCGCTGGCCGATATCGGGTCTAATGTGTAGGCATCCAAGAAGGTCTTTAGGTCCTGATGCTTCGTCGCCAACCTGGCAATCAATTGGTAGTCGCGGCTGCGGGTATCCCAGTTTTCGTAACGCGACTTCAGAAGGTCCTCCAACATGTCCGACAAGCCGCTAATCGCCTGGGCGGGATCGTCCCTATGATTCAGAGCCAGCCGAATGGGCTTGGTGATCTCTGGACGCTTCAGATGCTGATCCAGCAGTTCGATCGCTGCGAAACTATCAGGGGCTGTACGAACAAAGTGAATGGTCTTGGCAGCAGTTGAATCACCGATGCGAGGCCACATCGTCAGGTAACGAGCCCAGGCCAGTTCATCGTGATGGTTGACAGCTACTCTCAGGATGGATAGCAGGTCTTTAACGTGTGCCATTTGCAACAGTCCGATGCCACCAATAAATCGATATGGCAAATTCCGCTCGATCAGTTCTGCTTCGATAGGCCGTGCTGAATAGGCGGTACGGCACAGCACCATCTGCTGATCCCAACGCATTCCATTCTTGTGCCGCTTGACGATACAATCCACGACCCACTGGGCTTCGTCGAAATCCGATTCATATTCGATTTGTTCAGGCACTTGTCCCGGTCCTCTATGCGCCACCAATTGCTTGCTGTACTTTAGTGGCGAACGAGACAGCAGCCAGTTGGACAGATCCAAAATTTCCTGAGTCGACCGGTAGTTCAGTTCTAATTTCAACACCTGTCCGCCAGGCAATCGCTGGTTGAAGGAATGGACGTTGCGAAAGTCCGCACCCCGAAACGCATAAATGCTTTGCGCATCATCGCCAACGCAAAACAGATTTAGCGAGGGTGCGAGAGCCTCCAGGATCAACCATTGCAGCGGATTGGTGTCCTGCATTTCATCAACCAGCACGTGAGAGTAATTTTTGGCGATACGACGACAAATTTCCTGATCTTCGCGCATCACCTGAGCAAATCGGTGCAGGATGTCATCAAAATCCAGATACCCGCCAGCAGCCTTACGCTGTTTGTAAGCGGCGAAAATCTTTAGCACTAGATCGATTTGATCGCCACCCAAGTCGGTGAATTTCTCTAGGTAATCACGCACCGGCTGATTGGTGTTTCGCGCGTACGCATAGTAGCTGACCAGTTGACTGGCTTGCGGAATGGCGGTCGCGCCAGTGGAGCTGGCGAGGTCGCCACGCACAAGTTTCATCATTTGCGACTGATCGTCTGCGTCCATGATCGTCGTGCCGGTCAGTCCAAACCAATCGCGCCGGGCCGACATTTCTCGAAGGCAAAAATTATGGAAGGTGCCAGCTACGACATGCTTACAAGCAGGACCAACCTCCGTGGTCAGTCGGTGACGGATCTCAGCGGCTGCACGCCGCGTAACCGTGATCATCACAAGTCGCTCGGGAGCACCACCCAGACGCAAACGGCGT
>DAIRSD010000169.1:0-9302 GCA_036804625.1 Aureliella sp.
GTCGGATGTAAGATCGGCCCGGAGTTGTCTAGCATTGGTCGAAGTCGAACGCGCGAATCGCTGGCCGAAGCAATACTATTTCCCAATCGGCGCATCGAACAGGGGTATCAGTCCACCAGCGTGCTGACCACAGATGGGAGGCTACTGAACGGTATCGTACGAGGCAAGCCGCCGGAGGGAAATTTGGAATTGCAAATATCTGCAGATCAAATTCAAACCATCGCGGCGGACGAAATCGAGCAGCAGAAGCCTAGTGAAGTTTCGATCATGCCCGGCGGACTGAAGGATTTGCTGACGGCTCAGGAATTGGCCGATCTTATAAGCCTGCTCGAAGCTGCTCAGTAGACGCTTAAAATCTGTAGCCGTTCAGTTTGTTGGTAGAGTGAAGGGTTTTAACTTTAGTCGCCGCCACCCATGTCACGATTGAGTGCTTCGACAATCAGATTCAATTCCGCCGATTCGTGCTTTTTGAAATGCGAATGAAACGTCGACCGTGATGTGACAGTGTTTCTCGGTTGCCAACAAGATGTTCCAGCTCAGATAATAATTTTTGTAGAGACTCGTGATCATCCTTGATCTCGCGGAAAAACCGTGCGTTGATGGTCAATCGCTTAGAAGATTCGCTTGCCATGGGATCGCTCCTTGCTAGAAAAGAACAGAGCTACGCTGACATCATATCAGACTAGCATTTCTTAACAGCAAATGCAACCAGAACAGCTACGCACCGGTGTAACCCCTAAAAGGTTACCAAAAACGAAGTCATTGGATTTCGTCAAGTAAATTTAGCAAAAGCGAAAGAGGATTGGATTGGGGCTGATCTGTTTTGGTCAGATCCCAGGCCTTGAGCCAACGTGTGTCTTCCAGTTTAAGCCCAAAGTCGTCAGTCAGCCGATGCTCCAAATCGGGCAAGTGGGCTGCTCCGTAGAAAATGCCAATCTTGCGGTGTCCGGCTGCAATTTGTTTTTGTAAACCTCGCAATGCTTCCGCGTTTCGATCGACCACCAGCAACTGATTTAGCGAACTGCCCAAGGCTTGATCTAAGGCACCTTGGGTAACGAACTGGCTAGCAAACATGATTTTGGCCTGATGAGGATTTCCCAGTAACTCTAGAAAATCCATCTCTTCAACTGACGATCGATCTGACGATAGATTGTTTTCAGCCAAATTCTGTTGACGCAAGGTATCTACCAAAGCGGAAAGTGCCAAGGTCCACGCAGTGTCACCGCGCTGTCGCATTTTGTCGGCGATCTGTTCGGGAGTCATGTCAGCTCGAACCATGTGCGGCTTGGTATAGTCGATCTTCTCCAGTTGCGACTGCATGCCCAAGAAACTCTTCATGCCCTGTTGCAGCAAAGAAATCGGGTTGATCGATCGATCCCCGGTTTGGGGCGTCACCACTGTGCCCTCTGGGGCAACCAATTCATAAAGCAAGACGTCGTACTGATCAAACAATTGATTGAGCTGTGCATAGTAACTCTCGTCTCCAATGTGGACGGCTCCAATTAAGTCCACCTGTACGCCGTTTTTTCCGGCCGAGTAACTGACAACGGCAGTGTCCAGAGTATTTGGCAGCCCCTGGGAAGTCTTCGTCATCCGGATGAAAGAAGACATGTCCGACTTAGCCCGTTTAGTTTGGGCAGCGTTACTGGGCGGTTCCTGGGCCAGCAACGAGCCGCTGAACCAAAACAATAGGGCCAGCGCGGTCGGTTTGATTGTCAACGATTTCATGGGAAGAGCCTCCGTGTGGTGGTCTGTAGGTCGCAAAGACGAATTTCACGCACTAATTCGTTTTCTTTGACCGAATCTTGGTTTGAGGCTCAAAAATGATCCAGTCCCGAAAATTCGACACACGGATCGCGCCAGGCAGCGTTAGTTCAGCGCGTCTAGAGGGCGCAATCGCTTGGCCAGGTGTGGTTCCCAACGATGCAGAAGGCCCAAGCCAAAGTGACTGGACCTTTGTCCAATGTGACCGCGACATGCCTTGAAGCGACCAGCCGCGACGGTGCCAAGCCTGCTGAAGCGACTGCAAGACGACGGGCCAGGCGACTGAAACTCGGCTGGCTTGGGGGATCACAATGCACTGGTCAACATCCTTGCCAATCTCGCGAATTAGAAGCGAATCATGATCAGCAGCGGCCTGCGCAAGCTGCCAGTACTGATCGGCGATCGCCTGTTCCACGTCAACCGTCTGTTCGACAATTTGTGTAAAGGATAAAAGACGTCGATCGACCTCCGATCCGTAGTGTTGCCTGAGAGATGGTAAGATCGATTGTCGCAAAAAATTGCGCGAGTATTCTAGATTTTCGTTACTACTATCAACGCAGAAGGATTGCTGGAGACTTTGTAGATAATTCAAAACGTCTTGGCGAAAGCAGGTCAACAACGGCTTGACTAAAAGCAGGTCGTCATCCAAAGGGCGAATGAAGGTTGGCGAACAGGCTCCGGCTAGTCCAGTGCCGCGACATAGATTGTGCAGCAGAGTCTCCACGCGATCTGAAGCCGTGTGAGCTGTGACGATATAACGTGCTCCCAACTCGCGAGCCTTCTGAGCCAAGAACTGATAGCGAACTTGCCTGGCCGTTTCTTCGCTTCGTGAATGGTTGACGTCTGCCGGTGCCCACTGGTTCCAGTGGCCTACGAGGCAGTGCAGTCCGAGCGCCTGGCACAATTGACTGACAAACTTCTGATCGTCGTCACTGTCTTGGCCACGCCAGCCATGATTCAAGTGAGCTACATGGATCAAGCTATGATCTTGGGCCAATCCGTGCAGGGCTCGAAGCAATCCTACGCTGTCGGCTCCACCACTAACAGCCACCAGTATCCGCTGCTGGCACCACTCTTCAACCGGCCAGAGCTGATGAAGTGATTCTGGCAAATTCGAGTAGGGGTCAACCATTGGTGAAGAACCATGACGTTGGGCAAGTGACGCTGCAACTTTACGAGCGCTCAGGAAGTGCGCCTGCGAGATCGAAGGTACAATTCCAATAGTGCGGCGGTTAGCGAAGTTCGCTCGGTTTGGCGATAGATGGAATTAGCCGGAAGTTCCGCCATCAAACGTCGATGTGCAGTTCCCAGATTGTGATAGGGCAAGCTAGGAAACAGATGGTGCAATGCGTGGTAGCGAATACCGATCGGCCCCCATAGTTCAGTAATCCACGGGCGGTTTGGATAATTCAAGCTGTCCAGTAACTGCTCCTCAAACGTCATCTCTGCTCCTTCTGCTACCCAGCGGTGTGCTCCAAGGGTGCGCAGATTATTCAGGGCAACCAGAGCAACAGCCATAGCGTAGGCATAGTAAGGTACCGCAAGCAGAGTCGGTACGCTCCACCACATGCCAAGGCAAAACCAACACCATCCAAAGCAAAGTGTTTCTTGCCAGCGCATGACGCGTGTTGCCTTGCGGCCATAGTCACCGCGAAGGTAGAAAATATCGATGATCATACTACTGGCTCGTCGCTCCATCCAATTGCGAAAACCGGGTAGCAACCAGGCAAGCGGCGTCATGACTGCAAATCGTACGATGGCAGCCAGCGGAACAAAGATCGACGCACCGACAAACAGCAGCAGGTTGGCGGGATGTCGATGGCTCAAGTCGATGTATTCGCCGTCTTTATCGGTTCCGTAGTGTTTGCGTCGATGATGTTCGACATGGGGGTAGTATAAAAATGATGGAATCAACATTGGGATTCCGCACAGCGCGTTCCACGCCAGTCGAAAAGCAGCAAAGCCGCGAGTTGGCAAGTGAACCAGTTCGTGGATAAACAATACCGATCGAAGATACAGTATGGCAGCCACCACAAACAATAGGCAGCGCACCGTCCACAATCCGGTCCAGTGCTGCAGCCATGCGAAGGGCAGCAGGTGACAGAATACCAACAATCCGAAGAGAGCATGGCCAGCCAGGACGCTCACAAGAAAATCCGTCCAGTAAACCAAAGGCTCAGGGGTCGAGAGATCTTTTACAAGACCTCGAGCTTGGCGAATCGAAAAGCTGGATGTGGGCGTGTCCATGATGTCACGACGAAGCTCAGTTGCAATAAATAGTTAGTTTCGGAATGCCCGGCATCCAGTCCCAATCGGCACTCCAAGGCCGCTTCTCGCTGAAAAATTGTCAAATTCATCCATGGTCACTAGGCCCCGGGGCCGAATGTCGCACTCAGCTAGTCTACTCAGCAAGACTCGCACAGTCAGCTACTATCGATATAAAAGGGATAATTGTTAGAGAATTTTCCACCGGGAACTATTCATGCTGATTGGGAAATATTCATGAAAAAAGTGGCTATCGTCGGTGGAGGCATCTCAGGCATTACCGCCGCCCTGGAACTTTCACAGCAGCCGGGAGTGTCGGTTCGTCTTTTTGATTCTGCAGAACGGTTGGGCGGAGTGTTGGAGACGGTGCGCACCGATCGCTACTTGATCGAACGCAGCGCCGATAATTTTGCGCCCCTGATTCCCGATGCCCGCCTTTTGTCGGATCGCTTTGGACTGCTACCACAGTTGATCCATCCTAACACGCAGGGTAGGCAAGCGTTTGTCTACCTGAACGGTCGCGTCCATCCCATTCCGGAAGGATTCAGTTTGATGCAGCCGACTCGAATCGGATCGATCATTACCACTCGGCTTTTGACATGGCCCGGCAAGTTGCGATTACTGGGCGAGTATTGGGTCTCGCCTCGCCCCACGGTGCCTGATGGCCAGCCGGACGACGAATCGCTCGAGTCGTTCGCGGTGCGACGTTTAGGGCGCGAGGTCTTTGATCGACTGGTTGAGCCAATTGTGGGTGGTATTTTTACTGCTGATCCCAAGACTCTCAGCATGGCCGCTACGTTGCCTCAATTTTTAAATATGGAACGAACCAGCGGGGGGTTGATTCGTGGTTATTTGCGGTCTAAGCAAGAAGATGCGGCCGCAGCAGCGCGACGCGCCTCGGGAGCGCGATACGAGCAGTTCATGGCACCACGCGACGGCATGAGCGCCTGGATCGACGGTCTGGCTAAGCATCTGCCAGCTAACAGCGTCAGCTTGAATTGTCGGGTCGTTGGATTGGCACGCGAGCGGCAAGCTGGTGATTCCAGTTGGATGATTACTACCGACCAAGGCAGCCCTCAACCTTTTGACGGCGTGATCTTGGCCACTCCGGCGTCGGTCACAGCAAGGCTGCTTCAAAGTGTCGCTCCAGAGGCTGCTGCGATGGTATCGGAAATTCCTTATGCTTCAAGCGCGGTTGTAGCGATGATCGTCAATCGCGCCGATATAGGCGCTAGAATGGATGGTTTCGGAGTGGTCGTGCCCAGCAACCAGGGGCGAGCCGCACTGGCTATCAGCTACTCGAGCAACAAGTACCCAGGTCGCACGCCGGAAGGTGAAGTTCTGCTGCGAGTCTTCCTTGGCGGTGCGCTACGTCCAGAGGTTGTCGACTGGTCCGACACGGATTTGCAGCGAACAGCGGTTAACGAAGTGCGTGATATCCTAGCTTGGAAAGGAAGTCAGCCGAATTGGCAAGCCGTCATTCGATGGAAAAACGCTATGCCGCAATACTTGGTGGGGCATGTCGCCAAAATTCAGCGTCTACGACAACAACTGGATGGCCTGCCCAGCCTGCAGCTTTGTGGAGCCGCCTACGAAGGAGTCGGGATTCCTCAGTGCGTCCGCGGTGCGAAACAGGCGGTAGAAAGGCTGTGCCATAGCTGGAAGCTTGGCGAAGACAACTAGACTCTCTGCATGCAGCCCTCTATTGACATTGAAACCATCAAGCGACAATAAGCTAGGGAGCGAACAATCGAGACAAAAAAAATGCAAAATGTAATCAATGAATGATCGGTAGTGGTAGGAAGAAGTCTGTTCATTTGAGTTATTACTGGCATGAAGTTTTATCTATTAGCGATGACCATATTGATCGGAGCGTTTGGCATTGTCAGTCTACTTGCTTCACTGGTGGTTGGAATGACGGAAGGGGTCCTGGATCCGACTAAAAATTCTGCTACGCTAGCCATTTTTTGCTATGGTTACATGCACAATGATGTGCGTAACTGCTATCGTCGCAGCTTGGGCTCTTCACTTGACGGGCAATAATGGACTCGCCCGAATCGCTGTCTGTTTGCCAGTCGTGAACTTCATAATAATCGCAATCGCTTATATATGCATTTAGGATTTCTACGTAACATTTATTGTGCGAGTAGCCTTGTGTAAGTGCCGTTTTAGCCATCCACGGATCGAATTATTCCTTGCGCCCAGGGTCGAACTCCGAGCCTGATGGGATCGAAATGCTCCCCGGCTTGTCCGGGAGAATGTTACGTTTCTCGCTATACTCCACTGGACGAGCCAGTAGGTTTGAGTGAGCTGTGTGGAGGATTGAGTGAGCTGTGGGGACACTACCCGAACAGTTGTCGAAAGACTGTCCACGTGTCAATTCAGCGTGAATTGAAGAAGTGGGTAGCCAGATAACTACGGTATGGGCGTGCATTCCTCGTCTTCTTGCAGTGTCCCCGGACCGCCTGCCCATCAATTTTGGTCGCTACCTTCCAGGTTGCGAAAGGGTGATTTAAATGCTCAGGACAAGCTAGAAGCTTTGTCCCCACATTTTGAAAGGGTGATTTAAATGTTCAGGACAAGCTAGAAGCCTTGTCCCCACATTTTGCAGGACAAGCTGGAGGCTTTTCAGCACATTTTCGACCCGATGGTGCACTTGTCGTTCTCCAGAACGATGATTCATTCGGCCTGTCCACCTGACGGAAAGAAGACCCTAAGCGACCGTAGCTTGCCGGACTGAGCCTGCAAGATGGCTACAAGCTGCCCAGAGCTATCCATCGCTGCGATAGGGTCGGTAGTGACAGTTCCAGAAAAGGACTCGTTGGGTGGATCGATGGGAACGCCATGTTGCAGTTGAAGGATTTGCTTTGCGCTCAGGGACACACTAGGCAGGCCATCCAACAATCCAAGCAACGGCTTGAGATTTTGGCAGACAGTTTCGCGGCCGTCCAGTTGTTCTAACGTTACGCAGTCCGACAACCGGTAGGGGCCAATCTGCGTGCGAACCAGCCGCGACATAACCGCATCAGAATTTAGCTTGCGAGCGATGTCAGCTCCCACGCAGCGAACGTAGGTCCCGCTGCTGCATTGCAGTCTGAGCGTTACCTGAGGGTATTCAAGCTGCAGTGTCTCTAGAGAAAAGATTTCGACGTCGCGAGTGGCTAGTTGAAAGTCAACGCCTTGCCGAGCCAATTGGTAGGCCCGCTGTCCTTGCACTTTCAAGGCTGAGTAGTTGGGGGGGCGCTGCTGGATGGTGCCTCGCCAGTTCTCCAGCTCTAGGTCCCATGTCGCTAGTTCAATGATCGGAGCGGTGGGAAGTTCAGTTACGACGCCATCGGTGTCCAGCGTGTTACTGGTTACTCCCAGTTGAAATTCGGCCTCGTATGATTTGGGCAGTCGATGCGCGAACTCGACCAGCCGCGTTGCGCTGCCGATGGCCAAAAGTAAGACGCCGGTCGCCATGGGGTCTAACGTCCCCGTATGGCCGACCTTGCAGGGGCGAATCAGTCGCTGAACATGGTTGACACAATCGCGACTGGTCTGGCCAGCCGGCTTGTCGACGGCCAAAACACCAAACAGATTGTCTGCCGAGGTCAATGGCTCACCAGTTCCAGAGGCTTTCCGGTGGTCCAACTTCGGAAATCATCGGGATCACGATGGACACGATGGTAAAGCGTGTCGCGTTCTACCGGCTCGCGCCCCGTTTCGCGGATCAGTTCCTGCATTCTCTGCACCGAGAGAATCTCTGGAGTCGTGGCACCAGCATCGTGGTAAATCAATTCGTGCCGCACCGTTCCGTCGATGTCGTCAGCCCCGTAGTGTAGCGCAATTTGGGCGGTTTCGCTGCCCAGCATGATCCAGTATGCATTGATGTGTGGGATGTTGTCCAGCATCAGACGCGAGACGGCGATGTTTCGCAAGTCCACCAGTGCGGACGGCTTGGCAAGATCCGAAAGCTCGGTGTTGTCTGGGTGGAAGGCCAACGGAATGAAGGTTTGAAAACCTCCTGTTTCATCCTGCAGTTCTCGAAGTCTCAGCAGATGGTCAACTCGGTGGTGCGACTTTTCTATATGGCCGTAAAGCATCGTGCAATTAGAACGGATGCCCAACTGATGAGCCGTTCGATGGACTTCAAACCACTTGTGCGAATCCGCCTTGTGCTCGCACAATTGATCGCGAACCTCGGAATGAAAGATTTCCGCGCCGCCACCCGGCAGGCTGCCTAATCCGGCTTGGCGCAAATCCTGAAGGATGTCCCGGACACCGCGCTTGGTTAGGAACTCAAACCATCCCACTTCTACCGGTGTCCACGCCTTCAGGTGAATCGATGGGAATTCTTGATGCAACTGTTCGATGATACCACGATACCAATCGTAGCCCATTTTGTGATGTAAGCCGCCGACGATATGCATTTCCGTGCATCCGTTTTCAAAAGCTTCTTGGCCCCGCGCATGGATCTGTTCGGGGTTCATTACATAGCCTTTGGGATCGCGCAGGTCGCTACGAAACGCACAGAATCGGCAACGGTAGATACAAACATTGGTTGGGTTCAGATGCGTGTTGATGTTGTAGTAGGCTACGTTGCCATGCATCCGCTCACGGACATAATTGGCCAGCTCAGCAATTTCTGGCAAGGGCAGGGCGGGATCGTATAGAGTTAGACCGTCGTCAAAATCCAACCGTTGGCCCGAGGCAACCTTTTTTTCAATGGCTTGAAAGCGTTGGCGAACAGATGTTTGCGAAGTCATTTTTATGAATCTATTCTTGTTTTTATGTGACGACGAAAGGTTTGTGAGGTCATTTGGCCTGCACACGGGTCCTTGTTGGTTGTCAATTGAATCAGCCGGAGTGCGGTGGCACCCGGTTAGGCTACCTTCATCGTAGCTGCGCTGGCCAGAACGCGGATCGCAACTCGGATCTGCCTCGTTTTGGTGAACGTGGCTACCAAATATGCTTAACGGCGTTTGGTACAGACCGCTTACAGTATACTCAATCCGGCACGAGCGTTTAACCGCAAAAAGGACATGGGATTTCACCGCAAGAAGTCGCTTTTTTGGCTTTTCGCCCTAGGACGGAAAATGCTCGCTCAGCCAGTGCCAAGTATCCTGGAGAGTCTCCTTGCTGGGTCGGCAGCGGTAGCCAAGTTCTCTGGCTGCCTTTTCGGAACTGTAGAAATTGTTGAGTTGCCCAAAAGCGATGGCTGCTGCATTGACGGATCGATCCTGGATGGGCCGCAGGCGATTTGCGGCGTCAAAACACCAACCGGCACCCGT
>DAIRSD010000170.1:0-9286 GCA_036804625.1 Aureliella sp.
CATCAATGCGGATGAAGCACGACTGAGGGGCAGAATGATTGGTGAAGTATAGATGCAATGAAGTACTCGTCGAGCATTTCGCCACCGTCCCTGCGACGATTTCTCATGGTTTTTTGTTGGCACAAGTCAAACACGGCCTATCGCGATACGATCAGACGGTACTCTCCGGCGGGCAGGTCCATGACTAGAAATAGCTCCCCGCTGCGCAGGTTGACAATCTTGTCATCTGTGCATTGGACTCTCCAGTTGCCGTCGTTGTATTGCCGAATGATTAGTATTGCAGAAGTCTCAAGTTGAACGTCCACCTCAAGCGATTGGCAGTTATGCCATCGCCAGCCTACAGAAGATCCGGGTGCGGTGGTCGATGATTTGCTTGGAGTCGATCTCACTAGCTGGCAAAGTTCATGTGCATGATTAATGGGTTTCCATTGATATTGACGCTGCGAAGAGAGTATCAAACGATGAGTGATGCCCAGATGAGCCAAGACCCCGTCCAGTTCCGGCTGATTGGAACTCATGTCATCTTTTTGCATCAGCCAGTTTTTGATTGCGTGAACTGAATGGGGTTCTAAGGAATCGGAGGCATGGAACGCGGAAAGGCCGGATACAATGCCAAGCTTGTTCCACAAAAATGCTTGCTGAATCGCAATTTGGCGATCCTGCTGCCTAGATGTGTTCATTGGTGGCAAATATCTGATGTCAGCTCGAGCGGGGTTAGCCCATACCAAGGATCGATCCTGTGAACCGTTCGGCAAAGACGGGGATGTTTGGATTTGGCCGGAATGTGTAGTGGTGATCCACCAGCAGCTACACAGGCTTAGGTCGAATAGCGTCACGATCACTAAACTCCACGGCATCCATCGCTGTGGGCAGTATTTGCGTAGCATAAAAATTGACATTGCGACCAAGATTGGCCAGCACAGACTGTATTGCCATGTCGAAATTGCGGCCAGCAACTGAGCCGCGCCTAGCAGACGATCAAAGGAATCATTCAGCCGAATTTGTAGCCACTGGCTGATACTAAAAAGGTCTAACTGGACAACCCATGATAATGTGAAGCCAAAAAAGCTTAGACCAAGAAGGGCTTTCAGTCCCAAGCCGGAAAACGATGCGTTCGGACGTGTTTGGACGGCGTCCAGTTGTTTGGCGGCAAGCACGCTTAGACAGGCAATCGACCACACAATCCACTTGGCCGGATAACGAAACTTGTCATATCCTGGGACGATCCAATTCAAAAAGCCATAGACACTGGAAATAGAATCACTCGGTAAGTAGCGACTCCAGTCGTCAAGTGACAAGAAGTAAAGGATTTGGCGCACCGTCCAGCCTGGGGAGTAGTTGCCCATAGCAGCCAGCAAAGCCAGCGAGGCTAATACGGCCAAATAAATTTCGACCATCGAATGCTCACGAAAACAGCGTCGCCATCGTTGCGTCGCCAACCACAACGGTATCAGACCAAAATACAGGGATGGAATCCACATTCTGCCCTCGCTGCCGATACTGTCGATCCATCGCGAATGATTCGGTTGATAATGACCGGCCCAATGAGGCCAACAGGCTGTCGGTAGGCTCCACGGAGAGATGCTAAAATCATAGACGGACAAGGAAATTGCCTGTTGGCTAGCAGCCAAAATGGCATCGACGGTTGGATGAAACGAATCGCATCGCATCACTGGCTTGTCGGCGCGAACACTATGCTGAATCCAACGATAAGTACACGCGAATTGCATTGCGGTTAAAGACAATACGATCAGCCCACCTAAGCCAGCGATAATGCGAAGAATTCGGTAGGATGCATTTTGCATCACTTTGGGAAACTGAAACGGGTTAATTTTCGAACTCTGCGGAACGTCGGCTAAGTTCTCTGCTCTTTTGGAAACGCGATAAGAATTCCAGATCCAAATCGTGATCGACGGCAAGCTGATAATTCCCAGGTTCACCGCGTTGTGCGGGTCACCGCCCAGTAACATGAGCCCCGCAAAGCACGACACCTGAAACAACTGAGTCAGGAGCCATAGATAGTCGATTCGATAATAACTTGAGCTGCCAGTCAAAACTAAACGCGAGAGGGGAATCAACGACCAGCCGATCCAAGCGGCGCTGCACAAGTAAATGGGATTACAGTATTGGAAGACCACAGGACAGCTTAATGCATACGAAACGGAAGCTAATGCTTTAGCTGAGACTGTCAGACGCAAAACTCCAGCCAGTCGCCAAACACCGGCGGCTGCAATCATCAGATGGATCGACAAAAAAAGACCATACTTCTGCGGTAATGTCAGGCCTGGAATCAGCCACGTTACCCGCAGAGGATAAAAAAGCTGCCAGGCAGGTTGACTCGTTGGAGGGATCCCCAATCCTTCTGCTGCACACCAAGCTGGAAAGTACTGTCCTTGCCTGTAACAGACATCTAGCCAGTGGTACTGAGGAAAATAGTAATGAAGTCCGTCACGGAAGGCTGGGATATGACCTGCCCAGAACGGAGTCATCAAACCGGTGACTACCAGGGTCAGCAGAAGCCAGAACCAAACAGAAGAAGCTTTCATGACAGGAAAACTTCCCGATCAGCAGTCGTTGTGTTTGATGTTATTGACCGCGCCGTGGGCACAATGTGGTAAGGTCAGTTCTCTGGACGCAAAACCTGTCGCTTTCAATGGCTTGTCGGTAGCTACCGGGTAAATTCCGCATTCCCCTTTGCCTTAGAGCGGTTGTATCACTGCCAAGTTAGCATCAGCCAACTTAAGACTTGGTGACACGCAGAAGCGCCTGTGCACGAATCATGGCTTTTTGTCGAGCGGCGATTTGATCGGGTTGTTCCCTGGGCATTGTGATGGCCGATTCGGAAGCAGAACGTGCGACATCGGCCGTGATTTGGCTAAGCGGTGTAACCTTGTCGGTCAGAATCGTAACCACGTTACTATTGACTTGCACCAGTCCCTCTTCAACGAAGTAGCGTTCTGTGGTGCTGCCCGTTTGAATCCTTAGAACCCCATAGCCTAGACGGCCAACCATTGGACTGTGTCCCCGTAAGATCCCCATTTCGCCATCAAACAGCGGTACTGTCACCGATGTGGACTTCACGTCGATCTGGGTCTTTTCAGGTGTGACTACCAGGCACTGAATGTCGCTCATGGCTCTCAGACGAACTGCTAAAGACAAAATGGGAGGGGATACATGCAGGGACCGCCAAGCGGAGTCGGACAGGTCGTCCGAACCGCTGGCATGACTATTTCTTGGCCATTTTCTTGGCTTGCTCTTCCGCCTGTTCAATGCCACCGACATACATAAAGGCTTGCTCTGGCAGGTGGTCCCACTTGCCATCGCAAATTTCTTCAAAGCTGCGAATCGTGTCGCTAATGGTAGTGATTTCTCCAGGACGACCGATGAACTTTTCTGCCACCAAGAACGGCTGCGACAGGAATCGTTCAATACGTCGAGCGCGGTGAACAATCATCTTGTCGTCTTCGCTCAGTTCGTCCACACCCAGAATGGCGATGATATCCTGTAGTTCACGGTAACGCTGCAACGTGGTTTGTACGCGGCGCGCAATAGTGTAGTGTCGCTCGCCTACATACTGGGGATCCAAAATGCGGCTGTTGGAAGCCAGTGGATCAATGGCCGGGTAAATACCCTTTTCGGAGATCGCTCGTTCCAAGTAGATAAACGCATCCAACTGACCGAAAGCGGTAGCCGGAGCAGGGTCCGTCGGGTCGTCGGCCGGAACGTAAACCGCTTGTACCGAAGTGATGGCACCCTTCTTGGTGGAAGTGATTCGTTCCTGAAGCGCGCCCATTTCTGTCGCCAACGTCGGTTGGTAACCCACGGCGGATGGCATGCGCCCCAGTAGCGCGGACACTTCGGAACCGGCTTGTGAAAAGCGGAAAATATTATCGACGAACAAAAGTGTGTCGGTCCCGGTCGTATCACGGAAGTACTCGGCCATGGTCAAAGCCGCCAATGCGACTCGTAGTCGAGACCCTGGTGGTTCGTTCATCTGACCGAACAACATGCAGGTTTGTTCGATCACGTGACGGCCTGTCGTGCCGATTTCAGTTTCTTGCATTTCTAGCCAAAGATCGGTACCTTCGCGAGTCCTTTCGCCGACGCCTGCGAAGACGGAAGAGCCACCGTGTGAACTGGCAATACGAGCGATCAATTCGGTTAGGATCACCGTTTTGCCCAGACCTGCACCGCCGAACAAACCCGCCTTGCCGCCGCGAACGAAAGGAGTCAGCAGGTCGATCACCTTGATTCCAGTCTCAAACACTTCCGTGTTGGTAGATAGCTGGTCAATGCTGGGAGCCGCGCGGTGAATGGGCCAGTAATCATCTGCTGGGCAAGGGCCACGCTGATCGACCGGTTCGCCCAGCACATTAAAAACGCGGCCCAAAGTTGCCTTGCCAACTGGAACGGAAATCGGCTTGCCGGTGTCTACGCAATCCAGACCGCGTCGCAGTCCGTCGGTGCTTCCCAGCGCCACACATCGGACTCGGTTGCCACCCAAGTGTTGTTGGATCTCGCCCGTAAGGTTGATCTTTACCCCTTTTTCGTCCGACGTGATCTTGACTGCGTTGTAAATCGGGGGCAGTTGGTCTTGGGGGAATTCAGCATCAAAAGTTGAACCAATCACCTGAGTGATGCGTCCCACGCCGTTTTTGGTTGCTACCATGGGTATCCTCGAATGGAACCTGTAAAATGATCGTAAGTGAATGAAGTAATGTTGTTTGGAATGGATCGTAAACAGTCGTCGCCATGGAAATTGCTGGCAGCAGGTTATGTAAACTGCAAGCCATTTAGTCCAAAACGAATTATTTCTCTAGCGCTTCCACCCCACCAATGATTTCCATGATTTCTTGAGTGATTTTGGCTTGTCGCGCCCGATTGAAGGTCATTGACAGTTGTTTGATAATGCCACCGGCATTTTCTGTGGCACTCTTCATGGCCACCATCCGCGCGATTTGCTCGCTGACGGCAGCGTCCAAGAAGCACTTGAACAACCGCACTCGGAAGCAGGCCGGTACGACCTCTTCCAAAATCGAAGTAGCCGATGGCAAAAACTCGTAGTCCGATTTCATGCCTGATTGCTGACCACCTTGCGGTGATTCAGCCGCCTGTGAAAAGGGCAAAAGCGTTTCTGTGACGGCAATTTGTTTGGCACTGCTGATGAACCGAGTGTACACAACATCCAGGCGATCCATTTCGCCACCGATAAATCGAGTCATCAGCCGATCAGCGATAACGGCAACGTCCTCGAACTTGGGCTCATCTTCAAAATGAGTGTATTCATGGGACATCGTAAGCCCGCGAAATTTCATTGCCGAAATGCCACGTTTGCCGCTGACCTCCAAGGTTTGCTCGGCACCGTTTTCGTTAAGCTGATTACGGGTTTGATTGGCAGTTCGAATGACGGCTCCGTTGTAGCCGCCGCACAATCCGCGATTGCTGGTTAGCATCATTACGCTTGCACGTCGAACTTCAGATCGTTCAGCCAGCAATGGGTGGGATACTTCCAGGCCAGCATTGGCTAAATCCGTCACAATCGAAGTAATCCGCTGAGTGTAATCGGCGGCTGCTGCCGCGCGATCCATAGCCTTCTTAAATCGCGCTGTGGCGATCAGTTCCATCGTTCGCGTGATCTTGCGAATGTTGCGAACCGACTTTCTTCTCTTGTCTAAAGCGCGAATATTAGCCATGAAAATGCCTGTGACAAAAATCCAACCGCAGGTTTCTTATTCCAAATATCGAATCACGAAACCGCTCAATCCAAACATACCTTACCGCTAAGCCCGGTAGCCCCGCTTGAACTCTGCGATGGCGTTCTTGATGCCCTCTTCGACTTCTGCGGTCAAGTCTTTAGTTTCCTGTAGCTTGTTCATGACATCTGCCTTGCGATCTCTCATGAACTCAAGCAAACGTGTCTCGAAATCAGCGATCTTGGCAACCGGCACATCATCCATGTGGCCACGGGTGGCCGCGTAAATGCTGACGACTTGCTCATAGACGCTCATCGGCTTGTACTGTGTCTGCTTGAGCAGTTCCACCATGCGATAACCGCGATCCAGTCTGGACTGAGTCATTGCATCCAGATCGGTTCCCAATTGTGCAAACGCTTCCAGTTCACGGAAAGAAGCCAAGTCTAATCGTAAACCGCCAGCCACCTTCTTCATGGCCTTGATTTGAGCGGCCCCGCCTACGCGAGAAACAGAGATGCCCACATTCATCGCCGGGCGAATGCCTTTGAAGAAAAGGTCAGGCTGCAAATAGATCTGACCGTCCGTAATCGAAATCACATTGGTCGGAATATACGCGGAAACTTCGCCTTCCTGAGTCTCGATGATGGGAAGACTGGTCAGCGAACCACCGCCCAGAGCTGCCGACAACTTAGCGGATCGTTCCAGCAGGCGGCTGTGGCAGTAAAACACGTCACCGGGGTAGGCTTCACGTCCAGGTGGGCGACGCATCAGAAGTGACAGTTGGCGGTAGGCGGTTGCCTGCTTACTCAAGTCGTCATAAACAACCAGTGCATGTTCGCCGTTGAACATGAAGTACTCTGCCATCGCCGTTCCAGAATAAGGCGCAATGTACTGGAGCGGGGCAGGAGCGCTGGCTCCAGATACGATGACCGTCGTGTATTCCATGGCTCCATGCTTACGCAGTGCTTCGATGACCAAAGCCACCGACGAATCCTTCTGACCAATAGCCACGTAGAAGCACTTAACGCCTGTGCCCTTCTGATTGATGATCGTGTCGATGGCAACCGCCGTCTTGCCTGTCTTTCGGTCTCCAATGATCAGCTCTCGCTGTCCACGACCGATGGGCGTCATGGCATCAACAGCCTTGATCCCGGTCTGCAGAGGTTCGGATACCGGTTGACGTTCGGCAACACCCGTTGCGATGATCTCAACCGGTCGCTGCTCAGACGATTCAACCGGACCACGACCATCAAGTGGGTTGCCCAGAGGATCCAGCACGCGACCAACCACACCAGGGCCTACCGGTACGCTTAACAGCTTACCCAGCGCACGCACCTCGTCGCCCTCGTTGATCGTAAGGTAATCACCTAAAATGATGATACCGACAGAGTTCTCTTCCAGGTTGAACGCCAAACCGATGACGCCTGAAGGGAACTGCACCATTTCACCCGACATGACTCCGGACAGGCCGTAGACGCGAGCGATACCGTCGCTGACCTCCAGCACGGTTCCCACTTCACGAACGTCCATGGAGCTTTCGAACGTCTCAATTTCTTTTTGAATCACCGAGGCGATTTCGTCCGAATTGAACTTCATGCCTATCCTCGAATTCTGGCAAATAATTGCAAAGTAAAAAGTGTTAGAAAAATTGAAATGTGTTTCTAGGAAGTCAGCAGTGTCGCAAATCGATCACGTACCGCCTTCTGAATTCCCTGATTGACCGCGCTACGCAGAGCAGACATCTTGCCTTCCACGCTGCCATCGTAGACCTGATCGCCTACGCGAATCATGATTCCCCCCAGCAATGAAGGGTCTACCTGTTCGTCAAGCACAACCTGGTAGCCTAATGTTTGACCAAGCCGATGGGAAATCGCTTGTCGCTGCCCATCGTCCAGTGGCAAAGCCGTCCTGACCGTCGCCCGAACTCGACCAAGCTGTTGCTCTCGCAATTCTTGAGCGCTAACCTGAATGCCGCGCAGCCAGCCGATGCGTCCTCGGCGGCACAAAACTTTCAGGAAGTTCAACAAAGTCGAGTGGACTCGTCCTCCGAAAATTCGATCGATCAATTGCTCTTTGTCTACCTGATTGACTCGCGGCGATGACAAGATTTGCTCTAGCGCGGGCTGCTTGGATAAGCAATCACGAACGATCGAGTTAAGTTGATCAACGACCTGATCGACGTCATCTCCGGCTGCGCCCAGAAGGGCTTTGCCGTAAAGCGAGCCCACTTGCTGATCATCGCTGTCCAGCACCGTGGAATGCAGGTTGGATTGTGATTGACTCATCGCAATATCATCGAGATCAAAAAGTGGCAAATACAAATAATTGACGACACGGGTGTGGTTTCGGCAAATCTAAACAAGCTAATTTCGACTAGGTAATTTGCTGAGCATATCCTGAATCAACGATTGATGGTCACTGGCTTTGACCTCGCGCCCAATCACTCGTCCTGCAAGTGTTACAGCCAGATCGGTAGATTTCTGAGCAATTTCACTCAGGGCTGCCGTATTGGCTGATTCGATATCCGC
This sequence comes from Aureliella sp., assembly GCA_036804625.1. GTDB lineage: Bacteria > Planctomycetota > Planctomycetia > Pirellulales > Pirellulaceae > Aureliella. The sequence goes on from DAIRSD010000170.1 coordinate 8,222, forward strand.
AACAGCCAGATCTCGAAGCTTGGCAGCTTCTTCCTGGGACGCTACAACAAAACGAATCCCGACCGAATCGGCATCCTTTCGGGCATCGGAGACGATCTGTTGAGCTTCCGCACTGGCTGCGGACAGCTTGTTTTCGTACTCACGCAGTTTGGACATGGCTTCCTGCGAAGCTCGCTCGGCATTGGCGATGTTATTAGCAATGGACTTCTCGCGTCGCTCGAGCCCAGTAGAAATGGGCTTCCAAGCAAACATAGACAATCCGGCCAAGAGACATCCAAAGATGATCAAGGACGCAATAGCTAAGTCCGATCGCCATTCGGCAGGATCTTCCGCTGAATCGCTCAGATTGGCATGCGTCGGATCAAAATGCTGGCCGTGCGCATCGCCATGATTACCTGAGTGACCTGAAGAAGCAGAGTGAGAATTAGCCACCGCTGCGGAATCACCTACTTCAGCCACCGCGTCGGGTGCTTTCGCTTGATCATCTGCCGCTTGGGTCCTGCCAATCATCAGAAGTGCAGAAACAAACAGCGCCAACCAACCAGCGCGTCCAAAGTTATGAAACATCATGCTATCCAGGTTTCTTGAATGGATGAGACTTAGTTAGCCCAAGGATTTTGAGTGGAGCACACAAACACGGCGTAAAAGGCCAGACCCTCAATCAAAGCGGCTGCGATGATCATTGCAGTTTGAATCGTGCCCGAGGCTTCTGGCTGTCGTCCCATCGACTCAACGGCACCCTTGGCCAGCAGGCCGATGCCCAGTCCAGCACCAATCACCGCCAAACCAGCGCCAACGGCACCGGGCATTCCAACGCCTTCAGCAGCCGAAGCTGGCATTGCCATAAGACCAACTAGACCCATTGCTCGAGCAGCATTTACAAGTTTTTTCACTGAAAATCTCCTGAAAACTAAAAAGGTGTGAAGCGTATCGTTGTAACAGCAATTTGTTGGACCGCTGCCGACTTTGGTTTTGCAAACAATCATTTAGTGGTGATGCGTTGCGCTGACTATAAACAGGGCCGCTAAAAACGTAAAGATGTACGCCTGTAAAAAAGCCACAACC
>DAIRSD010000171.1:0-9258 GCA_036804625.1 Aureliella sp.
GTAGGACACATTTGTATCGTATCGCCCCCAGTTCAGGACTTAGACAAGCGCTGACCCACGGACCTTGGGATGTTATTCACATGATGGGCATGTCATCAGACGAAAGCAATGTGTATCTATCAGGACATACCGGCAGTTCCGTAGAAACGCATCTATTGAAGGTGAGTTTACCGTCCGGCCAGCTACAGAGGTTATCCAAAGGCGGAGGAACTCATGATGTCCAGTTCAGCCCATCGGGGACACACTATATTGATTTGGCCAGCGATCTTAGCAGTCCGCCTAAGATCTCGCTCTACCGAGCAGATGGAGGTCTGTTGCGCACAGTGTCAGCTACAGTGAATGATCGACATAACTATTTGAAACTTCATTCTTCGCGAACGATCGATATCCGTGCCAGAGATGGTTTGTCGCTGCCAGCTCTATTGATGCTTCCCGACCAATACGACCGAGGTCGTGATCCGGCTTTGTCGACCACGCTCCATCAGTCGGAAGTCGCTGCGGCCAAGTTGCCAGTTCTGATTCATGTCTACGGTGGACCACAATCGCCTTTGGTGCTAGATCGATGGCAGGAGCGGAGCTATTTATGGCATCAATGGTTATGCTCGCAGGGCTACGCCGTGCTGCTGTGCGAGAATCGCAGTTCACACGGGCGTGGCGTGGCGGATACATGGCGAGTTCGCGGTAACTTGGGAGCGGTCGAATTGCAAGATCTGGAAGATGTAGTCGATTGGGTTACCGAGCAACCTTGGGCCGATTCGGACCGCATTGGATTATGGGGGTGGAGCTATGGCGGTTATTTGACGGCTTACGCGATGACACACTGCAAGCGATTTAAGGCCGGGATCGCTGGTGCACCTGTCACAGACTGGCGGAATTACGATGCGATTTACACCGAGCGCTATATGGGGCTGCCGGAATCCAATACGCAGGGATACGTTTCCAGTTCGGTTGTGGAAGCGGCTGAGCAATTGCATGGTCGCTTGATGTTGATCCACGGTCAGAGAGATGATAATGTCCACTTGAGCAATACGCTGCAACTTGCCAACCAAATGCAAAACGCCGGCAAGCAATTTGACTTAATGATCTATCCTAAAGAGCGTCACGCTGTAGTGGATCCCAAAAAGCGATATCAAATGCATCAAATGATGTCTGAATTTTTGGATCGCCACCTGAAGGGCTCAGGACAGTAAAGTCAATTGATGGCTGGTTGCTGGGAGAACCGGGTGCTAACGAACTCTGGCTGAGGCCAAGTTCGGTAAACTATTTCCGAAACGGTTTGTTACTTGGATGCCATCGATGGTTTGGGCAGTTCGAGAGACATTTGCCTAGCGGCGCGAGCAACGGCTTCTTGCCAATCCATGCCCTGGTATTCTGGCTGCTGATAAGCAAAGATGATTCCGAGCGAACTATTGACGATGGCTCCAAGTCCTTGCGAGTCGAAGCCAGGTTGAACATCTTGAGCAGTGCCGCCCTGAGCGCCGAAACCGGGAATCAGCAGCCAAGCATTTGGCATCGCCTGACGCATTTCGGCTAGTTGCTGAGGGAAGGTGGCACCTACGACGGCTCCAACGCAGCCGTAGCCACTGCTGCCCGCAGTGTCAGCAGCCCGCTTCTGGACGACCGCAGCCAAGCGTTGATAAACCGTTTGATGATCAACGCGCATATCCAGAATGAAGCGACTGCCTGGGCTAGAAGTCTTGTCCAGCACAAAAACACCGGCGGCTCTACTGCTGGCAACCTGGAAAAACGGCTCAAGCGTGTCTTCACCTAAATAAGGATTGATCGTCAGCGCGTCACAACCCCACGCACTGGATCGACCCAGGTAACCTTCTGCATAGCCTTGGGCGGTTGAACCGATATCGCCGCGCTTCCCGTCCAGCAGGACGATCAAGCCAGCTTGCCGCGAGTACAAGATTATTTCACCCAGTAACGTCATGCCCAAAGGCCCCAACTGCTCGAAGAATGCAGCTTGCGGCTTGAGTACCGGCGCGATCGGGGCTACCGCATCGATAACCAACTTGCAATAGTCCCGCATGGCTCTAGTCACCGAAGCTAGATCGGCAGCATTGATGCCGCTGCGCAGGATCTTGGGCAGGCTGTCCCAGCGAGGATCCAGCCCAACGCAAACAGCAGATTGTTTCTGACGAACAGCCAAGCATAACTGGTCACCGAACGAGAGGGATGTGTTCATGAGGGGAGGCTCCAGTGGTTTCGCAGGTTGAACAAAGGTCGCGGCATTTGACTTGGAAGCGGGTTGAATGTTCAATCCTGCAACTTCATTACGCTGCCAGGAACAACCGGTTGACCCGAATCGGCACTGGCAAGAGCGGCAAAGCAAAGCTCAAGACTCTTTAGATTGTCATCAGCCGAAAGGGTCGACTGCCGTCCCTGTTCAATGGCACAAAGCAACTCGCCCATCGTACCGTGGAATCCGTCTGGAAACCAATGACCTTGTAGCTCAGGTTCCCAAATACCTTGGGACAAACACAGCTCTACGCGCTGCGCTTGTAAGCTAGGACCAGAACTTCGTAGCGTGCCGCCAGTGCCCGCGATGTAGGTCTGGTCTAGGGCACCCTGAGTAACGCCAGCGTCAAATACTAGAGTTGCTTGAGCTGAAGGGAATTGCAGCAGTACTTGGGCAAGTAGATTGGGTGCCAAATCCTGGCCAGGCAACCTGCAAGTGGATGCCATGACACTAGTGGCGGTCACATTGCCCAGGAAGTAGCGAACTAGATCGAACCAGTGGATGGCAAAATCATAAAGAATCAGATGTCGAATTTTTTCGAATTCGGTCCCTCGAACCCAAGTATGATCCCAGTGGCATCCCAAATGAACCGCAAAGACCTGTCCCAATAGTCCGGCTGCGATTGCATTATGAGCGAAGCGGTAATGTGGTGCCCAGCGACCGTTTTGATTGACGGCCAGTTGCACCTTTTGTTGCTTGGCTAAAGCAACTAAATCGCGACCGATTTGAATGTCCGTCACAAACGGCTTCTGGCTCAAAACGTGTTTACCAGCCAACAAACAGTCACGCAAAATTTCTGTTCGCTGCGCGGGGTGGGTGGCCACATCAACGACTTCGATCGAATCGTCCTCAAGCAAAGTACGGTTATCTTCATGCACAGCCGCTTTTGGAAAGAATTCCGCTGCGCGCTTGCGAGCCTGTTCCAGCCGGACATCGCAAAAAGCGGTGACACGAAATCCAGCTTTCTTATAGGCCGTTAAATGCTCAACGGTGATGCCTCCGCAACCGATCAGTCCAATTGCAGGCGAGTAAGTACCTGGACTAGCTGGCCGATAATCGATCGCAGCCAAATCCTGAGGCCTCATGCCTAAACTCCAGTACTGTCAGAGACTAACTACTGCTTGATATCATAACACAGGATCGAATCGTTCTCGCGCAACAGCAGCTTGCCATCGGAGATAATCGGATGTGCCCAGCTTGGCATTTCCGCATCGCCTGAACCAGGAGTCGTAAAGCTGCTTACATCCTGATAGCCTTCGGGCGTTGCCAAAGCCAACGCCATAGTGCCATCTTTGAAGCGTACAAACAGCTTGCCATCACCCGCAATAATCGCGATCGATCCCTTTCCACTGCCTCGCTCTCGCCAACGAATTTCGCCGGTTTGCAGATCTGCACAATACACTTGATTGCTGTCACCACGACCGGCGTACAAATGATCTCCTACCAGGATCACTCCGCCATGTTTATTGTCCAGTTCTTTGTTCAGGCCATAGATCTCTTCTATTGCCACCCCTTCTTTGCTAGGAATTTGTTTCAGCAATGCACCGCCAGTTCCATAGCCGGCTACGGTAAAGACCAGATCATTCTTGATAATCGGTGTTGGAATAAATGCGGTTGGAGCTGAAATGTCGTAGTCCCAAAGCAATCGACCGGTTGCGGCATCAATACCCATCGGGCCACCGGCCGTGTTCTGAACATAAATCTTGCGATTGCCGACATGTGAGATCACAACCGACGAATGTCCTGCACCGACGTCTCCGGGGCGAGAACAGGTCCAGCGCGCTTCACCGGTGATCTTGTCGAGTGCCACGACTGTAGCCTTCTCTCCGCCGGGCGTTACGATCAACAGGGGGCCATCCACCAGGGGCGATTCACTATACCCCCAACCATCATGTTTGGATCCGCCAAAATCGCTTACCAGACTCTTTTGCCAAACAGGTTGGCCGCTACTGCTAACGCAGTAAAGCGTACCGTCGGGATTGATCACATAGATACGATCACCGTCTACTGTCGGTGTACATCGCGCTCCATTCCACGACGGATTGGATGGATGTCCCTGCCAGGCGGGGCCGGTTTTTGCCATCCACAGTTGCTTTCCAGTATTCAAGTCATAGCAGGTCAGATATTCTGCCTGATCCTGAGCCGTGGAAGGACCGTCGCCTAATGTGTAGACTCGTCCCCCAGCGACCACTGGACTAGCATACCCAAGGCCTGCCCCTTTTGCAGTCCAAAGCAATTTTGGACCCGAATCGCCCCATGAGTCCAACAAGTTCGACTCGGTTGACACTGCCGCCCGATCGGAGCCGCGAAATGTTGGCCACTGTTCGGCCCAAGTCTGTGCAGTCGTGACGACCGAAAAAACCGTAGATCCATAGATCGCAATGCACAGAATTAAATTTGTTCTCAGCACGATATGTTCTCCATAAGAACGACGAAGTTATTTGTTTTCAAGCGCACCCCAGCAGTAAAGCGCTGGAGAAATCAGACGCTGCGCAATCACTTCCGATTGATCGAAACTTGATGGTAGCAGACCGGAGGTTGAGATTGTAACAGAAAACGGACCCAAAGAAACTATGCCAGCAGATTGTCCACTGCGATCGAGCCAATATGCTGTCCATCAACGATCTCAATCGCACAGCAAATTTAGGCGAAAAAACTGACCGCATTTGCAAATATGGCAAGACCTTCACCGTCAGTGGGTTGTTCAGGTCGTCGCGTCCAGAAGGGGTGGTGCGTCGAGTCGATGTGGCGTTCGGGGTGTGGCATTAACCCAAAGATTCGGCCGCTAGGATCGGAAATGCCAGCCTCGTTGAATTCAGCACCGTTGGGATTAACTGGAAACGGCAGCAGATCATCGACCACTTGTTGGCTATCGCCACAATATCGCAGTGCTAATTGATTTTTACCTTGAAGATCTTGCTGTGCCTGCGAGTCACGGAAGACAAACCGTCCTTCGGCGTGAGCGATTGGCAGATACATGCTAGAAATGTCTCTCAAGAAGATATTAGGCGATGAAGCCGTCGCCACCTGGACCCAGCGATCTTCAAATCTCGCCTGATGATTTAGGGTAAGCGTTGCCGGTGGGCGATCCTCCTGACCCGGAAAGAATACTCCCAGTCGCATCATGATCTGAAAACCGTTGCATATGCCCAGAACTAGCCTATCTTGCTGACGAAATTCGTCGATTAAATCGCGCAGGTGAACCGACAAGCGCTGAGCCAAAATGCGGCCAGCGGCAATGTCGTCGCCATAGCTGAATCCGCCGGGAAAGCAAAGAATCTGAAAACCGTGACCAGCCTTTGGGTCTTCGATCAATCCATTGATGTGAATGGGCTGAACGTGGGCTCCCACGCGTTGGAAGGCATAGGCAGTTTCAGCATCACAGTTTGTTCCAGGTGCTCGCAGCATGAGCACACGCGGAGTTGCCATCGTGGTAACCTATCAAGCGTAGCGGCAGGGGCTGACGGCATGTAAAACATACCGACTGTCCGCTGGTAGTTGATCAGAATCGTTTCAGCCTGATGCCAGAGTAACAAACCTAGACCGATCAGCCAGGGGGGATTGGTAACCGTTCACGGATTTATTCGAGTTGTTTGAGTAAGGACGGTGTTGGTGTGGGTTTAAGTTCAAGTTCAAGTTTAAACTTGAAGCCAAACTTGAACTTAAACTTAAACTTAAACTTAAACTTGAACTTAAACTATTGCTTAGCGACGCCTAATTCCGTGAACAGTTACGGGGATTGTTCGAATCCCCTGTGCGTTACTGAAAAACGTAAGGAGTCTACTGGAGCCCTGGCGTTCTAACCAGCTTTTACCAGGCTTTGCTTATTCAGAGCATCAAAATAGTCTCTAGCGATGTCCAGGAATTCGCGGCTGTAGTGGTCCATCTTCAGGACTTCCTTCTTGGGTACCTGCGACTCCAGACTCTGTTCCTCTTCCTCGCGCTGAGCGTCCAATTCGGCTCGCTTCTTAAGAAATTCGTCGCGATTAAGTGCAATAAGCTCTTCGTCTTTTTGCTGACGGTACAGTTCAGCTCTTCGCAGCAGCTTGGCAAATCCCTCGCTCTGCGTGACACGCGATTGGCTCTTGGATCGCAGGTCAGCCAGAATCGTGCTGTTGACCATGTTGTACTTGCTAAACCTCGTAGGAGCGACCTTGTCGTGTGGCAAGGCGTAGTCCAAGTCCGCTTCACTATTGTCTAGTTCGGCAGTAATCTGAGGCAGGATGATATCCGACAGAACTCCCATTCGCTGAGTGCTCTTGCCAGCAGGCAAATAAAACTGCTGAATCGTAATCTTCAGTGCACCCATCTCAACTGCGCCACCTAGCAATTGCTGGCCAAGATCGAATAGGCTCTGAACTGTACCTTTACCGTGAGTCGCTGGATCACCAATGACTAGCCCGCGACCATAATCTTGAATGGCTCCAGCCAGAATCTCACTGGCTGATGCACTCTCTTTGCTTGTCAGAACCAGCAGCGGGCCATTCCAAGCCACCCCAGTTGCTTCGTCGTCATAAACCTGGACGCGACCTTCAGGGCTCTTGACCTGAACCACTGGTCCACGATCGATAAACAGGCCGGTCAAATTAATGGCTTCTGTTAGACTTCCACCCCCATTACGACTAAGATCCAACGCCACTGCGTCGACCGACTGAGCCCGAAACTCGGCCAAAATCTTACGGACATCACGCGTTGTGCTGCGGAAGTCATCCGAGTTGTCGGAGCGGGCGGCTTCCATGTCCATGTAAAAACTGGGTAGATCGATATAGCCAACCCGAAACGGCGTGCCATCCTCCTTTTGACCATGATCGACCACTTGGCTGCGGGCAGCGCTGTCTTCCAAAGTTATTTTTGCTCGAGTGATATTCATGACTTGGGTTTCGCCACCGGCCGCAGGGGTGACCGCCAGTCGAACTACAGTACCAGCAGTTCCGCGAATTCGCTGGACGACTTCATCCAGCTTCATGTCGATCACATCTTCCATGGGTCCTTCTTCACCCTGGCCGACAGCGATGATTCTGTCGCCGGGCTTCAGACGGCCATCTTTGTCCGCAGCACCTCCAGGAACAATGCTGGTCAGCTTGGTGTATCCGTCCTCGCTGGTTAGCTGCGCTCCAATTCCATCTAAATTCAACTTCATACTGATCATGAAATTCTTTTGAGTGCTTGGCGACATGTACGAAGTGTGCGGATCAAAGCTGGTAGTCAACGCCGATACATACAGTTCCAGCAGTTCATTGGCATCGAACTGTTGCCATCTTTTTTGCACCGTTCGGTAGCTGCGATGAAGTCGCTGACGCGGGTCTTCGTTGGGGTCTCCGATCAGCACTCGCTCCAGATCGGATTGCTGCTTGCCAGCTTGCTTGTCTTGTTCGGCCCGAATGCGATCGCTCTCTAAACTCAGCAATCGAAACTTTACCTGTCTTCGCATGCGATCGTTGGCTTGAGTAGTATCGGCGGGATGTTCGATTTTCTTCGGATCTCTTTCGATGAACTCGCTGACTGTAAAATCATGCTCCGAATCCACAAACTGATGAGCCGCAGCCATCCGTTCGTCCAGCCGAGTCAAAAACACTTTGTAGACTTCGATCACAAAGTCCATCTTGCCAGCTTGAACAAAGTCGTCGATCTTGTCGCGATTTTTTGCGAACTGATCGATATCCGACTTCAAGAAGTAAACCTTCATGGGGTCCAGACTGCGCATGATCGTGTCAAAGGCTCGTTGCGATATCTCGTCGTTAAGCGGTTGCTTGGCCAGATGCATACGGGTCATCAATGAAGCGACCGTTTTGACGATGCGGGAGTCCATGGGCCGCGCGGCGTTCATTTCGGCTACCTTGGGCCCCGGAGTAACATCGTCGGCTCGGCTAGCATTTGGCGAAGCGGTCAGGGAGAGCGACAGCAGCGCTAGCACCAGGCAGTTCGTATTTCGCATTGGCCAACTTTCTATAATCCGGTGGATGTGAAATCTGATGTGAAATCAAGTATCGCAAAACAGGGAACGGCCTTGGTCCAAAGGACCATCCGCAGCCCGTCACTAGGTTGTAACGATTCGGATGACTAGCTAATCCTATGAAATCATTGGACTGGCAGCAACACGAATATCCTAGGTTCAACGACAACTGGACAAAAGAGTTCGCCTTTATGTGGCCTTGGAATGACCTAATTATTTAACAAGTTCTCTAGTTTCTGGGCAGCACGGCGCGCCAGTAGCTCAGCAAGTTGCCGATCAGCCCCTAATGTTTCGGTGATCGTCCATTTTTGGTGGACATTCTGGAGCTGGCACTGTTTTACCTGTTGTTTCAATTGATCCAAGACCAGGCCTGAGAACAGCAGGTGGGGTTGGACTACTACCTGCCGAATATTCAGCCGACCGGCCCAATCAAAGGCTTCTGATACTGAGGGCGACTGCCCGAATACAAACGCGGGCGTGGCGTGGCGAACTGGGGTTCTGGCCACGCGCAAGTCGGTCAATTCCCGCATGTGCTGAGCCGCGCTTGGACTACTGCTGCCACGTCCCACGTTGATCCACGCAATATCGGGACAGAGCGTTCCGCTGCACTTGGAATGACAATTCGAGCCGCACACGGCTTGGCGAAATCGAACAGCAGACAAGTCCACGACCTCCGGTGAACACTCCAGAGAGTCGGTTTGCCCTACGCACTGGATTCCAAACCGACCGGCCGCCAACCGAACCATTTCCGGGATATCGTTGTCTGCATGCCCGGCCGTGAATAAAAGCGCGGGAACGACAAGTAATCGCTTGATTTGTCTAACTTCGACCAAACGCTTTACCGCTTGCTCAATCGACGGTTCTGCTAACTCCAGGAAGGCCATCTCACAAGCCAGGGGTCGCATTAGAGGCTCGAATTGACTAAATAGCAGCTTGAACTCAGATTGTCCGGATTGTTTCCTAGTGCCATGCCCAACCAACAGCACGCCGCACTGAAGTTCCAGCAGCAGTTCCACCGATTGAGTTAAGGGCAACTTGGCCGTTATCATGACAAACCTGG
>DAIRSD010000172.1:0-9241 GCA_036804625.1 Aureliella sp.
GCGGAAGTATAAGTCGAAATCATTTCGATAAGTACCGGGAATCGATTAGCCGTGTTGCTGGGTGCCAATGAAGCTTCTTTGACTCGGCGCGAAGTCGATTTATCCGGATGGCAACAGGAGTTGGTTCGCATTCGTATTGTCGACCACTCCAAAGCAAGCTTCCTTCAGTGCAGTCGATTTTTGCGTCCCTAAGCGATGGCCTTTTCGCTCACATCTGGATGATGGCGGTTCCCCAGGTTAGCCCTGCACCAAAACCGCAAAGAAGAACTTTGCTGCCAACTGACAGTAATCCAGATCGTTGCGCTTCATCCAGAACGATTGGGATGCTAGCGGCACTGGTGTTACCATAGCGATCCAAGTTGACACAAAGCTTCTGGCGATCGATGTTCAGATCATCGGCGGCTGCTTCGATGATGCGAATGTTGGCTTGGTGCATCACGAATAGATCTACTTCTTCTACTCCAAGTGCTGCGTGATCCAGACAGTCACGAATGCTATCGGAAACGGCTCGTACCGCCCACTTGAAGACGCTCGGTCCCTCCATACGAAGGTATTGTTCGCCGGCCTGCAGGCGTTCAGGCGTCAGGGCTTGCCGACTGCCTCCCGAGGGAACATGCAGCATTTCCCATCCGTTTCCTTCAGAACCCAATGTGTAGCTGATCATGCCCTTGCCAACGTCCACACATGGACGCAGCAGCACTGCTCCAGCTCCGTCGCCAAAAAGTGGAAAGGTCTTCACGTCGCGCGGGTTGGTAATTCGGCTCATTACTTCGGTGCCGATCACCAGTGCGCAGCAGGCGGCACCGGATCGAACAAACTGTCCAGCGGTGACCAGGGCATACATAAAACCAGCGCAGGCCGCACTAACGTCCATGGCAGGAGCCAAACAGCCCAGTTTGTGCTGAACATGGCAAGCGGTCGATGGAGCCAATTGATCGGGGGTCATTGTTGCCACTACAATCAAATCTACTTCGCTGACAGGTACATTGGATTGAGCCAAGCAGCGTTTGGCCGCTTCGACCGCCAAATCGCTGGCACATTGATCCGCAGCCGCTCGGCGCCGCTCCCTGATGCCCGATCGACGTAGAATCCAGTCGCTATCGCAGCCCAGTTCTGCCAGTTGTTCGTTGGCGATCACTCGTTCTGGAAGGTAGCTTCCCATTCCAGCCAATTCAAAACCTAAGAGTTGTCCCATCCTGCTGCGTCCGGAAGTGCCCGGGCGAGGTGCTGAGTGGACCACCCGTGTCACAAAATGTGGCACGACGACCGGGCTTTGAGCTACATGCGTGCTGTGTCCAAGAATGGTCATTTTTCTAGCTCGATCTTGGGTGACTTGTTGAACGATGTCTACATTGGCGATTTTCAGAAGATCCGATAGCTTAGATTCTGGCGGGCTGGCAAGCCAGTTCTGCATGGGAAGGATAGCAGGATCGCGTGCTGCGTCGCTAGCCAGCTTTTGGGATTTGACAGCTTGGCACGCCAAACTTGCAGGTTTAAGGGGTGGAGGCTTCACTTTGGCTTACGGTATTTGGCATTTCGGGCAAAATAGGTTATGATCACAGGACGACGGATCTGAGTCTGAGCTTGCCACTGCTCCCCCCGCCAAATCTATTGGAGCGTTATCGATGACAATACATCAAAATTGTGAAGGATTCTCACGGAGAGATTGCTTGCAACTGGGGCTAAGCGCGCTGATTGGCGGCGGATTCACGGGTGCCTTGCGGCTTCGTACTCAAGCAGCCACGGTGACTGCCACCAATAAGACCGCTTGCATCTTGGTTTGGCTTGACGGAGGCCCTAGTCATTTCGAGACCTTTGACCCAAAGCCGGAGGCGGCTGTTGAGATTCGTGGGGAGTTCGGGTCTATATCGACTAAAGTTCCCGGGATGCATTTCTCTGAGAACATGGTTCGACTGGCGGGTGTGAGCGACAAGCTGACCATAGTGCGGTCGATTCGCCATGATCAGAACAACCACGGTGCGGGCAATCATTACATGATGACCGGAGCACCGACGCGAATACCGGTAAGCTGTGGGGCTTACGTCAGTTTTCATCCGAGCATGGGATCGGTGGTATCTGCCGAACGAGGCGCTCCGCCGGGTATCCCGCCCTATTTTTCTCTTCCATCGCAGACGCGATCTGGTGGCCCCAACTTTCTGGGCCCAAAGCACGCTCCGTTTGTAGTGGGTGGTGATGTCAACCATCGCGACTTCCGAGTGCGCGACGTGACTTTGCCTAAAGGTCTGGACCAGGGAAGGGCCTTGTCACGGCGGGAGTTACGTCAACAGGTTGACAGTCTTGCACGATTCAAAGAGCGGTCGGTAGGCGATCCTATCTTGGGCGCTGACGAAAACTATCAGCAGGCACTATCGTTAATGACCTCACAAACTGCGCTGGAGGCGTTCGATATCCAGCGAGAGTCAGAAGAGACTCGCCAAGAGTATGGTCGCAATCAATTTGGCCAGCGATTGCTTTTAGCGCGACGCTTGGTTGAAGCCGGTGTGCCCTTTATCACTGTCAACGATGGTGGTTGGGACCATCACAGCGAAATTTTTCAAGCTTTCAAGGAGCAGGGTAGGCGAACCGACCAGGGGGTGGCAGCGCTAATCACCGATTTGGATCGACGCGGATTGCTAGAGACGACTTTGGTAATCATGATGGGTGAATTCGGCAGGACGCCCGCTATTACAACGTTGCCAGATCGCAAGACTCCAGGACGCGATCACTGGTCAAGCGCCATGTCAGTGCTTGTTGCCGGTTGTGGCACTCCAGGTGGTCAAGTAGTTGGTGCAACGGATAAAAACGGTTATGCGGCTGTCGAGAATATTTACGGACCTGAAAATTTGGTGTCGTCGGTCTACCTTAAGCTGGGGATCGATCCGAACAAGATTGTCATCACCGATGTTGGCCGTCCAGCGCATCTGGTGTCGGACCCCAAGCCAATACGCGAAATCATGGCATAGTCCGTTCAGGCCAATTGCTGCCGCTTGGCTGCTTGCACTGCTGGCTGGCCCACTGATTGCCGATCCGCCGACTTTAGAATATCTTTTTCCGGCAGGCGGTGCGCGTGGTTCGCGGGTAACGGTGGAATGCAAAGGCAAATTTGATTGGCCTGTTCAAGCTGACGCCCCAGGCCTGCAGGTGGCCGTCAGCGACCAATCGGGTCAGGTCCAGATCTCGATACCCAGTGACCTGGCGACGGATCGTGTTTGGTTACGGTTGTACAATGCGTCAGGCGCTTCAGAACCAGCCCCGTTTCTCATCAGCGGTTCGGCGGAAGTTGTGGAATCGGAACCCAACGATTCTCCGGCTCAGGCCCAAAGCGATCTAAATCTGCCTGTTGTGGTCAATGGTGTACTCAAAGGTGCCGATGCCGACACGTTCGCCATACCGTTGCATGCCGGACAAACCTTAATTGCAGCCCTAGATGCTCACACTCGGCTTGGCTCTCCCATCGACGCGGTGCTGCAGATTGCCAATTCACAGGGCATTGTCTTAGCGGACAATCATGACTGGCTAGGTCTGGATCCGCAGATCAGTTATCAAGCAAAAAGTGCAGGGCTTTATCTGGTGCGTGTATTCGGCTTTTTGGCACTGCCCAATCAAAGCATCGCTCTACAGGGAGGAAACAATTGCATTAACCGGTTATCGATGACCACTGGGCCTTTGATCACACATGCGATTCCGCTTGCAGTCAGTGAACAGTCGAATATTCCGGTGCAGGTGGTCGGTTGGAATATTCCAGAAGCTCCACAAATTTCGATCCAGACACTGGGACATCCCGTATTTAAAAACATTGTGGAAGTGGAAGCTCCCTCGGAACTCAGAACAGCGCTTGATACTCAGCAAGTCATGGTGCTTGCCGACGAAATGGTTGGTTGTGCACGGGTTCGCCACGTGTCGATGCCGGTTAGCTTGGTCATAGATCGACCAATTGATGCGCCGCCAGTCGAAGTCGATTTGCCTCATGCGATCACAGGGCGGCTGAAAAGTCCAGCGCAGGGCGATCGGTATGCCATTTCACTGAAGCAGGGACAGCAGTTGTTGGCGACGGTCCAGTCTCGCACGTTGGGGCTGCTTCCGGATCCCATGCTGCGCCTTTTCGATTCGGCTGGCAAGCAACTTGCCGAAGTCGACGATTCTGCCGGTGGCCGTGATGCGATCATGGCCTTTACCGCTCCGGCGGACGGTAGTTATGTGGTGGCCGTGCTAGATCGTCATCAAGCGGGTGGCCCCAAGGCCTACTACCTGTTAACTCTTAGGCCGGAACAAGAAGACTTTGAACTAACCTTTTCGGCAACCTCGCTGGTGGTTCCTGCTGGAGAAATTGGGCAGTTGCCGGTCAACGTACTACGTCGTGGGGCTGCCGGGCCAATTACGTTGAATCTAGAAGGTTTACCAGAGGGAATGACGTGTGAACCAGTTGTGTCAGCGGTCGACGGTGAAACTTCTAAGGGTGTAACCTTAAAAATCAGTGGGAATTCAAGGTCCTATTCGGGGCCGATTCGAGTTGTCGGTCGCATGGAACAACCGCGCAGCTTGCTGCGGTATGCCACGACTCCGGCTCGGCTGAATGCGGCATTACCATATCTTTGGTTGACCGTGATCGCACCAACGCAATAGGAAAGCTGATAACTTACGGACACCGTTTCGTTGCGACCAAGTGCGAGTCCGCAGGTTAATGGCGTTGGTAAAACTTCAAGAAAAAGCGTTGTAGAGCGAATTTTTGATGATGTCTTGTGACGCCTGTGACGATCCTAGGTTTGATGATCGCAAAATATGAGCTTTTGGCGATCGAAAGAATTTGCAAGCAAAAGGTGTCTGGCCATGTTAGTCAAGTCCACGCGGTTTGGATCGATTTCCGTTAGTCAGGAGGACGTGATCTATTTTCCAACTGGACTGATTGGCTTCGAGAACACACGGCACTGGCTAATTTTGGGTGACCACGGAAGCCCAGATGTTGTATGGCTGCAATCGACCACACAGCCTCAGTTGGCACTGCCATTGATCAGCCCTAGAAAATTCTTGCCTGACTATAAAGTTTCTCTTAGCCATCGACAGGTCAGTGCCCTCCAGTTGCGAAGTAACGATCGACTATTCGTGTTATTGGTGCTCAGTAAGACAGGCAAGACACTGACCGCCAATTTGCGAGGTCCAATTCTTGTGAACCTCACAGGCCGATTGGCCATTCAAACGGTGGTTAGCGATTCGCTTCCGTTGGCATTGCCGTTGGTGCAAGGTCACGCCGGTTCGTTGCGCGCTGCCGCTTAGCGAAATTGGCTTGCGATTGGATTGCACAAGAGCCGGTTTTTTTACGACGCTAGTCTCAAGTGCGCACTGAAGCTGCATTCTGAGTACCTGTGCTATACCCAGCCTGCATCTCTGCCACAATCTGAAACTGTAAACGACTTGTGATAGCGTCCAGCCAGTTAGTCCGATACTGCTAGCATCGGTGGAACGCTCGCAGCGGGGTAACCAACCCGCGACCCTTGTGACTCGCTTAACTCAAATCAAGGGTCGTTGGAGCCAGGGACTGGACGACGCATCAAAGCGGAAAATCCAGGCAAACCTCTGGGACAAAATCAAGAGGCCAGAAGGTCATTGATGCGGTTACAAAAAGAGCCCCAACACCAGCATACTTCAATGGAATGAAAGACAACATAGGAAGCCATCGACAAGGAGTGAATTCATGTTGGTGCTGTCGCGACATATAGACGAGAGCATCATGATCGGTGATGACGTGGTCATCACAATAGTTGACATTCGTGGCGACAAGGTTCGACTGGGAATTGAAGCACCTCAATCAGTCCCCGTCCACCGCCAAGAAGTATACGAGGCCATTAAACGCGAGAATCACAAGGCGGGACAAATTCAGCCCAGTGAAACACGGAATGTTCGGCGGCCACAATAGGTCCTTCAGCAGATCTTTGTGGTACGTATGTCAAGTTAGGATGGAGGGCGAAATCGCCTAAACCGATTCTGGCAATAGCAACCGATCTTGGTGAAAATCTTCGAAAAGCATAGCGAGGGCAGGGGCTTGGGCACCTGCCCTCGCTTATTTTATCTGCTTCTAAAGCAATTGTAGTGGGCTAACCATTTGTTTACGGGAGCGGTTGTCGTCGAGACGAATACGGATCTGGCGATCAATCCGGTGCGAATCTATTTGGCAGGTGCCTCTCCTGGCGTTGAGATGCGAAACATGCCCGGAATTGGAAACGGAACTATTCACGCAATTAGGCGTCGGTAGTCAATAGTTCAGGTTCAGGTTTAAGTTTAAGTTTGGACTCATACTTGAACTTAAACTTAAACCTAAACTTAAACCCAATCCAAACCCTTCCTCCCGCAAACAGCTCTAATATCACCGTGAACAGCTATCTGCAAACTAAATACCTTACAACATTCGATAACGAGTACGATTAAGTGGACGAGCACGAGCACCTCCTTTGGCTGAGCACGGATCTACGGGAAAAGCTTTAATCGACTATATTTCCTGAAGAGCCTTTTCTCTTTTTGCAAAGAGGTGTGACGGGAAGTAGGTGGCCCCGTGTCTAGCCGATGCGATAGGGGCGCTTGCTAAAGGGAACCGGCATAGTTAGGCTGAAGGCGACAGTTCTGCGATTTCATCACACTGAGTTACAAAATAGATATAGAAAGTGAGCGAATGCGATATGAATGAACATGCTCTTGCTGGGCGTCATGCTTTGGTTACGGGAGGCGGGACAGGAATTGGGCTTGCGATCGCTAGAGCACTGGCGCTTCAAGGAGCCCGAGTGACCATTACGGGCCGACGCCGTGAAATATTGGATTCTGCTGCGGCGGGCCAGCCGAATCTTTTCCCTCTGGTAATGGACGTTACCCAGGAGGAGAATGTGGTGCAGGGGATCGCCTACGCGATTGCCGAGCGAGGGCCTGTGACGATTTGTGTGCCTAATGCAGGAATCGCAGAGGGTCGAGCGCTTCACAAGACGGATACGCAGTTCTGGCGTCGCATCATGTCGACGAACCTGGACGGAGCCTATCTGACGCTTCGCGAGTGTACGCCGGGAATGCGTCAGGTTGGTTGGGGGCGAGGTATTTTAGTGGCCTCGGTGGCCGGTTTGCGAGGTCTAAAAGGGGCTCCGGCTTACTCGGCTTCCAAGCATGGCATGATTGGGCTGATGCGCGGTTTGTCAGAGGATTTCTTGGGAACGGGCATCACTTTTAACGCTTTGTGCCCGTCTTATGTGGACACGGAAATCATTGCACGCAATCAGGTCAGTATTGCTCAGCGCGTGGGCATTTCTCAGCAGGAAGCTCGCGATCTGATGGTTAAAGACAATCGTCACCAGCGGCTAATTAGCCCTGAAGAGGTGGCTTGGTCTGCGCTATATCTTTGTTTGCCGGGATCAGAGAGTATCAACGGTCAATGCCTGGAAATTGCCGGTGGCCAGGTCTGACGACCAGAATTTCCAGGTATCCTGAAGCTGGGTTGGCAACTACAATAGTGGACTTGGTTTGGCGTCTAATGGATTGTCACGAGCGTCAGTCCCGTCAAACGAGCGGCGAAGACATGCAGTCTCGTCGTAGAAATAAGGCCACAATCCTGGGCTAGGTAAGAATCTTCATGAAATCGATCATTCAGTGGTCCGTGAAAAACTCTCCGGCGGTCAACATTATTTTTATGGCCGTATTATTAGGCGGTCTAGCCTGTTTTAATAGCCTGCGCCGAGAGGTCTTTCCGGCATTTGAACTGGAGATCGTGCTGGTCTCGGTGCCATATCCCGGTGCGTCGCCTGCCGATGTGGAAACGGGCATCTGCCAGCCTATCGAAGAAGCGGTTCGATCATTAGACGGTGTCAAGCAAGTGATCAGCGTTGCCAAAGAAAGTGGCGGATTCGTTTTGCTTGAGTTGTTCTCTCACGTGCGCGACGTGCAAAAAGTCGTGGCCAACGTTCGCTCCGCCGTCGATCGCATTCAGAACTTCCCAGAGCTGTCTGAAGATCCGACCGTCGAGCAGATCGTGTTTCGAGATACCGCCATCCGCGTTGCCGTCTTGGGACCGGAAAAACACAATTCGGACTCCGAACTCAATCTGCGAGAAGTCGCCGAAAATGTGCGAGATGATCTGCTGAGATTGCCTTCCATTAGTCAAGTTGACATTCGAGGTGCCAAAAAATATCAGATCGATGTGGAGATATCAGAATCCACGCTCAGAAAATACAATCTTTCGCTGGGCCAGGTTGCTCAGATTCTGAAGCGCGAGAACGCGGAGATGCCTGGAGGTCAGTTGCGATCGGACAGCCAGGAAATCTTATTACGAGGAAAAAATCGTCGGGAAGTCGGGGAGGACATTAAGAGCTTGCCCGTGTTATCGAACTCGGGTGGTGCTGTGCTGACAGTTGGCGACATAGGTCGAGTCGTCGATGAGTTCGAGGACTCGCCGAAGTTCAACGAAATCAACGGGCAGCCGTCACTTCTGATCAACATTCAGCATGCTTCCGAGGAAGACCTGCTGAGTATCTGCCGAGAGGTACGCGAGTACGTTCAGAACGATGCCTCGTTGCCCGCTGGATTTAACTTGGTCGTATTTGGCGACACCAGCGTCGACGTGGCGGATCGGCTGAGGATGTTGCGCACCAATGGTTTGCAAGGCCTAATTTTGGTATTTCTCCTCTTGGCACTTTTTCTGGAATTCCGCCTGGCGTTCTGGGTTGCCATGGGGATACCAATATCTGTGTTGGGTGCAGACGTTGTGCTGTACATGACCGATCAAACGTTAAACATGCTCAGCATGTTCTCGTTCCTGATGGCGCTGGGGATCGTGGTGGACGACGCCATTGTGGTTAGCGAGAATATCCATTCACATCGGTCCCTGGGGAAAGACTATCTATCTGCGGCAATAGACGGCACCTTGGAAGTGTTACCGTCAATTTTTGCTTCAGTTGGTACAACGATGATTGCATTTATGCCCTTCTTTTTTGTTACGGGCGTGATGGGTAAGTTCATCGCGGTCATGCCGGTTGCCATACTTGCCATGTTGTCCATTTCGCTTTTGGAAAGCTTTACGTCCTTGCCTTGCCATTTGGCACACCCCCCCAAGGAGCGACCAACCAATTTAGTTGAGTGGTTCATCTATGCGATTGGGCGAATTGTCTCTCCGCTAGTGGCCTTGTTGCACATCGGTAACAAGTTTTGCAGTGGATTGATTGAGAAGTTTGGGGACAGAGTCTATCTCCCGGTATTGCGAGTATTGTTGCACTAT
>DAIRSD010000173.1:0-9234 GCA_036804625.1 Aureliella sp.
GAGGAACGAGGTTCGTCCGGCCGTGAAGGATTGTTCTCCGTTGTAATCGGTGAACAACATGCCCTCCCGAGCTACACGTTCGATGTTCGGCGTTTGATATCCCATGACACCACGAGTGTAGGCGCTGATGTTGGACTGTCCGACATCATCGCCCCAAATGACGAGAATATTCGGTTTCTTTTTCTCTTGGGCAGAGGCAAGGTCTGCAACACAAACCAGTCCCAACATGACCGCACTCGCGACAAACTTCGTCACCCAACACGAGTGAGGCGTCGTCCGCAGTTTTTTAGACATCGACATAGAGAGCTTTCCTTTCTGACAGAAATCTTCCTCCCGAAATCGGATCAACGACAAATGGCTTGCGCAAAATGATGCGACGGGAGGTCAAGCTTGCCGTTGCTGAGTTGCATTGAATCCTCACAGAGTATGAAGCCCGCATATCGACAAGGCAATAGGCTCTTGTCAATAATTAGCAACAAAGATAAGTCGCTGTAGGTAGAATCCTAGTCTCGAAGGACCGCTTAGCAGCTTCCCAACTTGCCACTGGTGCCCCTTTGGAACCTTCTGACGTAGAGGCCACAGCAAACCAGCCTGTCGCAGCCATTTTCGCTTAAATTCAATTCGATTTTAGGTTTAAGACTTACTTTTTATTGTCCCGTCTGGCCTGATTGCGCTTGCCTTTTGCGCTGACATGAGCGCGAATGGGCTTCACACCACCCTTCGCAAAGGCCGAAGATTTAACAGATGCCTGAACTCGAACACCGCTTTTATTTGCGAAGGTGCTTGCGGCACTTTTCTTTATGGCGGGCGACTTTGTGGGTCTCGCTACGCCCTTTGTTGAATTCTTGGTGCCCTTCGTCGCGATAGTCGCTTGAGTGGCCACACGAGCCGCCTTTTGAGGGGCCTTATGGTTATTCTTCGCGACTTTAGGCTCTGTGGTTCGGCTAACAGACTTGGTTGGTGGCGACTGTCTCTTGGATGCCACGACGTTCATTAGATCTTTTGCATCCGCCAGCACAGCACGGACGTCGGCTCGCTGAGCACGATGTTGCGCCTTGGCGGTCGGTTTTGACTTTGAAGACAATGTTTCAGTCGCAACATTGTTAGGCCTACTAGACTCTTTGGATTCAAGCATTTTGAGCCGCTTTGAAAAACGATCAAGAGTTTCAGAAAATAATTCAACTTTCATCGCGGTTCTTGCATTATCGGCATCGAACTTCGCTTGCGACTCTTTCTTAGCAACACGAACCAACTTCTCAGATTGGCCTCGCCATTTATCGCGCAGAATTCTCGCGCGAGCCACTTTAGATTTCAACTGCTTAACATCGAAGCTTTTTATTCGTTTGGGGGTGCTATCGATGACTAACGCCAGCTCAGTCGAATTACAAATCTGCCTCGCCTGTGGTAGTGATACTGCCATTTCGCTTCCTCAATGTACTGTTATGCTCGAGCCGTTTCCTGAACTGCTAAGATCATAACACGAACAGAACGCCTACCATAGCCTGGCAGAGCTTGCAAGCTTCTTTGATTTCGGACTATACCTTGGATTCGCAATTAACCTTGTTGTTTTTTGGCGAGCTTTCGCTAGCCAGTTGAGGTACTCTGCTTTGGACAGACCGCGTCTTGCCTGACAAACGAAAAAAGCTCCGCCAGATCAACGGAGCTTTTGTATATTGTTGCAATCGATGAGTCTAGCGATTCACCGGAAACTTCTGTTCGATTTCTTTCAGCATTTCCATGGCCTTCATCGCCTTCAACGAATTGTAATTGATGTTGCCAGCTGTCAGGCTGTTGCCTTCCTGGAACGGATACTGGGGAATGGTCGAAAAAAACTCTCGCAATTTTCCTTGAACTGGAACAAACAACCACATGTTGTCAGCGT
Organism: Aureliella sp.; assembly: GCA_036804625.1. Taxonomy (GTDB): domain Bacteria; phylum Planctomycetota; class Planctomycetia; order Pirellulales; family Pirellulaceae; genus Aureliella. The sequence goes on from DAIRSD010000173.1 coordinate 1,883, forward strand.
ACCAGCGCAAGTAACCCATCTCTCCTTCTTCGTGCATTTTTTCGTATGGATCGGCTCGAAGATTGTGGATTACAGGCCAATTGGGAACGCCCCGTTCACCTGTCGCGATGTTGCCTTTGACGATAGCGAAATGGACTTTCCAATCGTTCCAACGAACTGCATTTAGCTCACCGCCCTGACCAAAGTAGTAGATCGAATCGCGTGGCGACTTCTTGACTTCACCCTTAAAGAATGGCAGGAAGTCGTGCCCATCCAAATGGACTTTCCAGGTCTTGCCATTGGACTGATAGCCGGCTTTGACCTTTTCAACCACGTTGGGCACCCCTGCGGCGTGCAGGAAAGTAGGCAACCAGTCTTCATGGGAAATCATATCGTTGTAGATCGTCCCCGGCTTGATCACACCGGGCCAGCGTACAACTTGTGGAACACGGAAACCGCCTTCCCAGGTTGTTCCCTTTTCACCATGAAATGGGGTGATTCCCCCATCTGGCCAACTGCCCGATTCCGCTCCGTTGTCGGTGCTGTAGACGACAATTGTATTTTCGTCGATCCCCAATTCCTTCAACTTATCCAGGAACAGGCCCACATGGTCATCATGCTCGACCATTCCATCGGGATAAAGACCGATGCCTGTTCGCCCTTCGGCCTCTTTTTTCAGTCGGGTCCACACATGCATGCGAGTGGTGCTCATCCAAACGAAGAACGGCTTGTTCGCTTTGTGGGCACGCTCGATGAAATCCAGGCCAGCGGCTGCGAACTCTTCATCGGCTGTTTCCATTCTCTTTCGACTCAGGGGACCGGTATCCTGAATGCGGCCGTCTGCATAGGACTTGATCACGCCACGAGGCCCAAACTTCTTTTTGAATTCGGGATCTTTGGGGTAATAGTAAGTTTCAGGTTCTTCCTCGGCGTTTAGGTGATACAGGTTACCAAAGAACTCATCGAAGCCGTGGGCTGTTGGCAAATGTTTGTCTTGATCCCCTAAGTGATTTTTACCAAATTGGCCTGTGGCGTAGCCCTGGCCCTTCAGCAAGTCGGCAATTGTAGGAGCCCAGTCGGGTGCGCCATGATCACTGCCGGGCATGCCAATGGTTAGCAAACCCGTTCGAAATGGATGCTGACCCAGGATGAATGAAGCTCTACCCGCCGTACAACTTTGCTGCGCATAGGCATCTGTAAACAACGCTCCCTCGCGAGCAATGCGGTCGATGTTTGGCGTCTTGTATCCCATGATACCATGGTTGTAGGCGCTAATGTTATGCACTCCCACATCATCACCCCAAATGACGAGTATGTTTGGCTTTTTCTTTTCTTGGGCCGAAACATTCATCGGCATCCACAAGCCCCCCCCCCAAAGGGCAATCAGAGCGATGAGAGGTGATATCCCGGAGTACCCTGGAATTGTAATGAGTCTTTTAATAATCATGAGGCCTTTCCTTTAAAGTGAGACTTTCATAGAAACCAACGAGGCACCTCGAACGCGCCCATAGCTTACCACATTCATGCGGAACGTCACCGTGGCCCCAGCAAATAAAAAGTTAAATTCTAGACAAGTATCCGGAAGATGGCGTGAAAGTTCAATCGATGACTCGTGATTCTAGCTGAGCTTGCTTTCACAAGTGGCCGAAACTACGTAGACGCAGTACTTCGGCGACTTTAAATTGATACTCGTGTCCAGAGCCGGAGAATTTCTGGTTCTCTCGTGGCGAAAAGTCTTGAAATTCGCGGTCACGATGGGTGAACGCTATTCCAGTCGTGATCGGTAGCGGTGATATCTATAGAATTGACCCGAATCTCAGATTGTTCCGGTGACTACTCCAAGACCTTCTGCTAGACTGATTGGAGCTCTCCACGGGTGCGAACGAATGGAGTAGTGCCAAGCGAAGCTGGCCGGAATTTGAAAACAGTCTTGAGCGGCAAGCAGTGTTGGTGGCGCGAAGAGTTGTAGAGATTTTTGATTTTGGGGAGATTTCCATGAAGCGAAGTATGTTGGTATTGTTTGCCTTGCTGATGTCGATTGGCCTTTCTGCTGCGTTGGCTCAGGATCAAATCCCGACCAAGGAAGGTGTAGGACAGCGTTTCGAACATCCGAACTTCTCACCGTACGCGGGTCGCAGCTATCCAACCAATGTATTGTGGGGTGACACACATTTGCATACCGCTGTATCGGTGGACGCTGGCACGATGTGTCGTCTGAGTCAAGAAGATGCCTTCCGATTTGCACGCGGCGAAGAGGTGACGTCCACGGGTGGATTGCGAGCCAAGTTGTCGCGGCCGCTGGATTTTGTCGTGATCTCCGACCATGCGGAAATGTATGGCCTGATGCCTCAGCTCTTAAGCGGCGATCCGGATATCCTGGCCACCGAGAAAGGGCGTCGATGGCACAAAATGATTTCGACGGGCGACCGAGACCGAATCTTCGACGCGGCAATGGAGATCATCGGTACTCTCAAAGACAAGAACCCTCCGATTGAGAGCGACAAGCTTGTGCGCAAGGCATGGCAAGCCTACACGGCTCTGGCAGATCGTTACAACGAACCTGGTAGATTCACAGCCTTGATCGGCTATGAATACACGACCCGCGGCGGCTTTAACCTGCATCGCAATGTGGTTTTTCGAGGGGACGCGAGCGTGGCCAATCGGACTTTGCCGTTCTCGCAGTACGATAGTCAGAATCCAGAAGATCTATGGAAGGCACTGGCCAAATTCCAGGCAGAAACTGGGGCTGAAGTACTGACGATTCCTCACAATGGCAATCTCAGCAACGGCCGTATGTTTTCTGTGCTCACAAACGACGGGAATCCTCTAACCCGCGAGATCGCTGAGTTACGAGCTCGCATGGAGCCAATCATTGAGGCCACGCAAATCAAAGGGGATGGCGAGGCGCATCCATTCTTGTCGCCCAACGATGAGTTTGCTGATTACGAAACATGGGATCAAGCCAATCTAGACGGTACGGAACTTAAGAAGAAGGAGATGTTGCAGTATGAGTACGCTCGCTCGGCTCTCAAAATCGGATTGCAACTGGAAAACAAGTTGGGAGTCAACCCGTTCAAGTTCGGGATGATCGGCAGTACGGATGTGCATACCGGTCTATCGGCAATTGAAGAAGATAACTTCTTCGGCAAGCATTCCGGCGTCGAACCAGAGCCAGCTCGCTGGAAGCATGAAGTCATTCGATCTGCGCTGGATCCCAATTTAACGATTCTCGGATGGCAGCAAGCATCTTCGGGATATGCGGCGGTCTGGGCGACAGAGAACAGTCGCGATGCTGTATTTGATGCCATGAAGAGGAAAGAAGTGTACGCGACCACGGGTTCGCGCATGACGGTTCGCTTTTTTGGAGGCTGGGATTTCACGCTGGACGATACGAACAGTCGGCAACCTGCTAATGTGGGCTACGAAAAGGGTGTACCCATGGGCGGAGATCTGTACCAGGCTCCCCAAGGCAAATCCCCGACATTCTTGGTTGCAGTTTTGAAGGACCCATTCGGAGGTAACTTGGATCGCATCCAGATCATCAAAGGTTGGCTCAATGCAGACGGTTCTACCGCAGAAAAGGTCTACGACGTGGCTGTCTCTGGAGGGCGTACCATCGGTCCTGACGGTCGCTGCAAGCAAGAAGTCGGTAACACAGTTGACGTTAAGAACGCTACTTGGAAGAACACGATAGGATCTCCCGAGTTAATTGCCGCATGGAAAGATCCAGATTTTGACAGCCAGCAACGGGCGTTTTATTATGCTCGCGTGCTGGAGATACCAACTCCTCGTTGGACCGCATACGAGGCCAAGCGTTTTCAAATTGACCTGCCTGCAGAAGTCCCGATGACGACACAGGAGCGCGCTTACACCAGTCCGATTTGGTACACTCCAAAGAAATCGGCCAACGAGCCTCAGTGAATAGCCGCAGTTCTTGCAACTCACTTGCATTGATCTTTTCGTTGCACTTTTCGTAAAGGCTCCACGATGATTCACCGATCTTTACGCCAATTCGCGTTTCTTGTTTTGGCAACTTCAACCATGCCACTTTCTGCTCAGCAGTCGGTGACGACGGATGCGGGGACAATTGACGCGGCGAAGGCGCAGAAGTTTGCGAAGGCTCGCCCGTACTCGCCCTATGCTGGCCGAAATTTTCCGGATCGGCCGCTATGGGGTGAGCAGCATTTGCATACCTCTTGGTCGCCAGATGCCGTTGGTGGAGGAACTAGGCTTGGTCCCGAAGCCGCCTATCGATTTGCACGTGGCGAAGAAGTTGTTTCGTCGACGGGCCAACCGGTGCGACTTTCTCGCCCACTGGATTGGCTGGCGATTGCCGATCACTCGGACGCAATGGGCGTCGTCGCCGAAGTGATTGCTGGCAAGCCTGAGTTGATGCAAGATCCGCAATTGCGACGCTGGAATCAGATGTTCAATGCGGGCCAGGATCAAGCGATGGCTGCGGTGATGGAGATGATCACAGCGCAAGGGAAAGGCCAAGTACCCAAGGCAATGACCGATCCGAAGTTGTTCAAGGACATTTGGAAGCGATACACGGCCATTTGTGATCAGTTCAACGATCCCGGTCGTTTCACTACCTTGATCGCCTATGAGTGGACTTCCAACTACGGCGGTGGAAACAATCTCCATCGAAACGTTATCTTTCGCGACAACAGCGATAAAGCCAACCAAATCCTGCCACTGACCACTTTCCAAACAGAGAACCCAGAAAAGCTTTGGGAGTGGATGCAGAATTATGAAGACAAGACCGGTGGAAACGTGTTGGCAATTCCACACAACGGAAACTTGTCCAACGGATTGATGTTTGCCGTCGAAACGTTTGAAGGCAAACCGTTGACGAAAGCTTGGGCCGAGAATCGCATGAAGTGGGAGCGTCTGTATGAAGTGACGCAAGGCAAAGGGACCAGCGAGCAGCATCCTTCATTGGCTCCGAACGACGAGTTTGCCAGCTTCGAAATCTGGGACAGAGGGAACCTGAACGTTGTTCCCAAGAAGCCCGGCATGTTGAACTTCGAATATGCGCGAGAAGCTTACAAGCACGGGCTCGAACTTGGACAGAAGCTTGGCACCAATCCGTTCCAGTTCGGCTTGGTCGGCAGCACCGATGCCCACAACGGTTTAACTGCAGCTGAAGAGAATAGTTACTTCGGCAAATTCCCATCATCGGAACCGAGTGCAGAGCGTTGGGACGAAGACGCATTCAACTTTGACGGGCGAGTCATCAAGGGATGGGAACTGGGCGCTTCAGGCTACACGGGCGTTTGGGCGAACGAAAATACTCGCGAATCCATTTGGGACGCTTTGCATCGTCGCGAAACCTATGCGACAACGGGACCGCGGATGGTTGTCCGATTCTTCGGAGGTGTTGACTTTACTTCGGAAGATGCAAACACTCGACAGCCTGCTGCGATCGGATATGCCAAGGGCGTGCCTATGGGAGGTGAACTGAGTTCGGCTCCACAAGGCAAATCGCCAACTTTCTTGCTGGCAGCTTTGAAGGACAGCTTGGGTGGAAACCTCGATCGGATTCAAATTGTCAAGGGCTGGCTTGACAAGAATGGCAAAGCTCAAGAGAAGATCTACAACGTAGCTTGGGGCGATGCCGATCAACGCAAGTTGGATGCGAAAGGCAATCTGCCACCAGTTGGAAACACCGTGAATACCCAAAAGGCAACGTGGGCGAACACGATTGGCGATCCCGAGCTGATTACCGTGTGGTCCGATCCTGACTTTGACCCTAAGTCGCCAGCATTCTATTATGCTCGCGTCTTGGAGATTCCAACGCCGCGTTGGACGTTGTATGACGCCGTTCACTACGGGCTCAAACTGCCGCCGGAAGTTCCTGTTACGATTCAGGAGCGAGCCTACACGAGCCCGATTTGGTACTCGCCAAAGAGCAACTGACGATGGCTTGGGCTTCTCTGAACCGAATAGTGACCGCGATAGCTGGCTTGGCCTTTTGCCTGGCCGTCGCGTCCGACGCAGCGGCTTGCCCGATCTGCATCGGATTTCCGAAGAACACCGATGCGGATTACTTGCTGAACGCGCAATGTGTTGTGCTGGCTCGTCCGCAGCAGCTGGACCCGTTTCAGTACGCCGCGCACGAAGTGCTGAAAGGAGAATACGACGGATCGAAGTTTGATCTGCTGGTTGACAGTGCAACGCGCCGTATGCTCGACGCCCATCAGGATCGACATGTCCTGCTGGCTCAAGCTACACAGCACGGGCCGTGGCAACATCTGGGAACAACAACGCCCGAGTTTGAGTCGATCGTACGTCGGCTGATTACAATCGGCGTGACTTGGGATGGTGACAATTCAGCGATCGAACGTTCGCAGTTTTTCGTGAGGTTGTTTGGTCACTCGGAAGAACGCATCCGAAACTTGGCTTACTTGGAACTAGGCCGTGCGCCGTATGCGATGATTCGACCACTGGGGCGAACGATTTCGCGCGACAGTTTAGCCCCGTTTCTGGACAATCGTCAATACACTGAATGGCAAGGGCTGGCGATCCTACTGCTGGCGCAAAGCGAATCAGATGTGGATCGAGAACGAATTCTCAAATCCTTCCAAGACTGCATGCAGTATGGACTAGTTACGAACCTTTCGGCTTGGACAGCGGCGGCGGTGGAAGTGGACCCGATGGGCTCGCTGCAGCAGATCGAGACGAACTACTTTACGAACGTCGAGAGGACTAAAGAAGAGCTTGATGCTGTTTTCTTGGCCATCACCATGCTCGGTGCCCAGGAGGACTTAGGTTTGCGCGAACGAATCATTGCCAGCTACGAAGTTCTACTGCACCAACGACCGCAGTTTGCACCGCGAGTTGCCCAATGTCTGTCGGCGTGGAAGCGGACGGAATTATCAGAACAGTTGACCGCGATTTCGCTTCAGCAGCGTGATTTTGACTTCGACCAAACGTTGTCGATCCAACGATATGTACGTGGAGTCGCGATGGCATCAAAGCTAGGACCCGGCGATGAGTGAAGGGCAAACTTCGTCAGCGACAACAACTCCGAGTCCGGCAGCACAGGTCATAAGTTCATCCGAGAATGGATGGTTGGTGAAATCCCTGCGTGAGCCCTTGATTCACTTTCTCCTGTTGGGAGCATTTCTATTCGCGCTTCATGCCTATCTGCAAGACAGCGCAGCACCTACTGCTCAGCAAATTGTGGTTTCCGCTGGGAAGATTGAGCACCTATCGGCCATCTTCTCAAAAACCTGGCAGCGTCCACCTACCGAAGAGGAGCTGCAAGGATTGATCGATGATTACGTACTGGAAGAAGTTGCCTATCGCGAGGGGAAAGCAATTGGCTTGGACCAGGACGATACGATCATTCGACGTCGAATTCGTCA
>DAIRSD010000174.1:0-9147 GCA_036804625.1 Aureliella sp.
TGATGGGAGTCAACAGTACTTTCAGGGCTAGCGTGCCCCAAATTTTTGTCGATCTGGATCGCACCAAGGCGAAAACGATGGGCATACCGCTGGATTCGATCTTTGGGACTCTGCAAGCATACCTGGGCTCAGTTTATATCAACGACTTCCAGTACAACAATCGGCTGTACCAGGTGCGGGCTCAAGCAGACGCAAAATTTCGAGCTTCCATGGAAGAGATACTGAAACTGGAAGTGCGAAATCAAGCTGGAGAGATGGTGCCGCTTTCCGCAGTCCTGTCCGTTCAAGAGACGCTTGGTCCAACTGCTGTGCGCCGATACAACCTGTTCCCAGCGGCCTCGGTCAACGGTGCGGCGGCACCTGGATTCAGTAGCGGACAAGCACTTAGTGTCATGGAGACGATGGCTGGTTCAAAGTTGCCGCCAGGTTTTGGATTCCAGTGGACGGGAATTTCGTTTCAGGAAAAGCTCAGCTCTCAAGGACAGGGCTTGATTCTGGGTTTGGCTGTCGTCTTTGTGTTTTTGGTTTTGGCGGCGCAATATGAAAGTTGGTCCAGTCCTGCTGCCGTGTTGGTCATCGTTCCACTTTCGGCAGTAGGAGTTGTTCTGGCGCTGAATTTCTTGTCTGCTGACAACAACGTTTATACGCAGATTGGTCTGGTGCTGTTGATTGGACTAGCCAGTAAGAACGCGATACTGATTGTCGAGTTCGCCAGTGAGTTGCGCAGTAAAGGCAAGAGCATCCATGAAGCCGCCTTGGACGCATCGGCCCTCAGGTTTCGCGCCATTCTCATGACGTCACTTAGCGGGGTACTCGGGTTTTTGCCGTTGGCGGTTGCTACAGGCGCGGGTGCAGCCAGTCGCCGAGCCGTTGGGAACGTGGTGATCGGGGGCATGCTGGCTGCGACAGTTTTTTCGCTACTGTTTGTGGGTGCATTCTTCGTGATGCTTCGAAGCCTGTCGGAGAAGGGGCTAAAATTGAAAGTTGCCAATACGAAGACCGAAAAGGTTCACGGTGAGAGCGAAATGCTCGCCGACGACTGACGTGTAAGAGAAACGTTGTTCATGCTAATGATGGCCGCTACGGCTTCATGCAACGCAACGTTTCGACGGTTTGTGACGATGTACTTTCGCGAAGCTTAGCAACGAAACGATGGCCCATTGGAATCCAAAGCCTGATAAGTCTAGACGTTTGCTCTTAAAACAGTCAGGAGCGGTAGGGCTGGGGTGGCTGTCAGCCAGCCTGGTATCGGGAGGGGTCTCTGAGCAAAGCACTACCGGCGCTACTTCTCTTTACACAGAGTGGATCGGCAGGATCACCGACTCGGAAATTCGCTCTGGCGTTCAGGCGGCTGTCTACAAGAACCTACTACCGGCGGCGACTCAGCGTGTCTACGCCGGGCACTTTACGATCAATGCTGATGGAGGTGGTTTTGGGAACGATACGACTTGGCCTGGCCTAGATTCCTGGCAAATGATAGGACCCTATTTACATCTTGGGTATAAGCAAATGGTCGAAGACTACTTCGATTTTGTTCGGGCCTCACAACGCAACGATGGCAACATTCCGTTTGCTATCTTCAGTGGCAACACTCCTCCCGGCGGGTGTTTGCGTGGCTTAAAAGTTCCGAACGATCAGTTTACTTACACTCCGCCAAAGCGAGATGGACTACCAGACACAAGCCATCAGACTCGTATGTGGGTTGGATTGTTTGAACACTGGCAGACAAAGGGTTATCCGCTAAGCACATTGGCTCCCGTCTGTTATCTGCTGACCGCATCTGAAATATTTGCAGCCAACAGATCTCTTTCGTGGCTAAACGCACGAATCGAATCCATCGAATCCGCCGCACTTTACCTGTTGACTCTTCGTCAGGATAGCGGCCTGATTGGCGGTTCCGGATTCTACATTGAAGCACCTCCAAGGAAAGGTTGTGACGGAGTGACACAGTGCTATTGTGTGCATGCCTTCCGCCAGCTTGCTGGGCTATTCCAAGCATTGGATAAACCGGAGAAAAAAGCGATTTGGTCTGATCATGCTGAAGGCATTAGCAAAGCAATGACCGAAATATTCTGGCGCAACGATCACTTTGCCGAGTACCTACATCCGCAGCGCGGACTGGTTGACTCACATGGATTGTCGGATGTGAATTGGGCTGCTGTTGCTTTTGGACTGGCTAGTCCTTCGCAGTTGGAAAATCTATGGCCGCTCTTGATGAACTCTCCTGAATTCTGGGCTGGTGATATGCCAACGCATAGTGTCACTAAGCCAGCAACTTACGAGCCTTGGGAGTTCAGTCGATCGTCAGATTGCAACGCGGTGGACCCACTGAACGATGTGGCAGCCATGGGACGAGTCTGGTATCTGGAAGCCTTGGCCTGTCGCCGCATGCAGGAGAATCAACGTCTTGTGGATTCAGTCCGAAAGGTTTGCCGAGCGGCTCAGGAGGGTTACTGGCGAGAACGATATCACGTGAAAAACGACGGAACGGTATCCGCCGATGGTTCGTTAAAATACTGTGAATACGCAGCAGTCCTTCTGCGAGTCGTTCTGGATAATTTTGCTCTGCTGGATACTTCTAGCTGATCGTCACAGCTCAACTGAAATAATCTCCATGAAACTGCGGACGGTTTTCTTGATTTGCGTATTACTTGTCGTTGGCATAGTGGGCGTGGCCTTCTACCGGTTCTTTCGTGTCGTCCATCAAACCGCGCGAGTCGAAGTGGGACCGTTTACAATCCAAGCTGATGCGGCGACCGGTAAGACTTTCAACGTCAACTATGGTCTGGTCGATTCGACCAATGTCGCCTATTCGATTTGGTTCCAGGGCAGGCCGATTCAAGCTCCTGGGCAACTCGAGTCCAACACGTGACTACCGTTTCTTTGGAAAGTCTACGACGTAAGAGGCACCAGCGAGCCAACGTTGATCGCTGGGAGTCAAAGCCTGTTTATGGTCAAGATCAAGAACGGCCGACCCGTGGTCACTCCCATCCATAAGCAGTTCTCGGATTTTGCCACTCTTCAGTTTCTGGACAGCCAAACCGGGCAGCCAGGCGTAGTCCATACGGTCAGCATGATCAGTAGCGACGAAGACATGGACAAGATCGAAGTGCTGGAAGGTGGTAGGTTGTTGTTGGTCTGCGGCTTAAACGTGCTGGATATCGAATCTGGGGAAATTTGGAGCTTCAGTACACGGGGCCGCTCGTTGGACAATTATAGTTTTCCCGCACCTCATGAAGCTGGTGCTCTAGCGTTTTCGCCAGATCAGAAGAGTGTGGTGTTCCATGGCGAATTTCAGACATGGAACAACGACTTAACTGACTATGCAAAGTACGCTATGGTTGTCTTCGATTTCAAAACAGATAAAGGCTACGTACTGCCTTACGACGATAATGAACTGCGACTCACCAGTTTCGCCAATGTGAACTACGATTGGTTTGCCAGTCGCTTTGAATGGGTGAAGTCGGATGCTGGGCAGGATCGCCTACAATTGCGTCCTCACGAACATCCCTATCCTTGGCTGGGACAGTACAAGCCTCGAGACAATTATTTCATCCTTTACCCCGTCAAGGCTGAGATGCTCGAGCCATTCACGGACTTTGTCTTAGATCAGCTTGGCTGGACACGCCAGGCGATTGTTAAGGATGAGTCACAGATCTACTCAGGTCGAACAATCCAGTTAGAGTGGGATGGTGTCAAGCTGGACATCAACATTCGCGAAGACGACAGGCAAATCAGCCTCAGCAAGCACCTCTACCTGGATGTGCCGTCGAGCGATACAACTTACACCACGATAGTCAAGAATATCGCCGAGGCTTTCAACCACCAACTTAGTCAAGGCGAATACCAACAGTACTTTGACCAACCGCTGAGAGAGAATTATTGATCCAGACAAGTATCAAACAGATTTTACAATCTGGCACCAACGGCTTCCGATCATTTCTGCTGGTTCACGCAATTACATCATACGTGCGCTACTGGACAAATGTCAATTGTTCTCGAATAAATCAGTCAAATCTAGCGGAGTACTGCAAGGAGCCAATGGCGATAAAAACTCGCCGACTTTCGCGACACTGCGTTGCTGATAAGCTCCTTCACGAGGGTCGCGGAAAACGTGGATGCACTTGCTGAGTACATCGACGACCCAATACTCAACAATTCCCGCCTCAGCGTACAAAGCTTCTTTCTCGATCAAATCGTTTTGTAAACTGCTATCGGAAACTTCGATCGCCAGTTTGACATCTTCGGCTGTGGGGTGGTGCTTGCGATATCGGGCGGCGAGGACCCACATCAAGTCAGGTTCAGGTCGGCTCCGTAATTCCGCCAAACTCAGTCCGGTTTGAACACTAACTCGGATCGAATTTTTATCTGTCGTACGGACAGACCAGTCTGTTAAATACGAAATTAAATCGTCATGGATAGGGCCGGCTTGGTTCAGTTGACGAATCTCTCCCCGTATCAGTTCGATCTTTCCGGTCAAATGATTAAACGCACCCTTCTCGCCCATTTGATCGTATTCTTGTGCAGTTATTTGCAATGAAGTGCTCATTTCGGCGACTCTTAGCAGGTTCCAAGGCAAAAGTGGTTTGGGAGCAATGCCTCCATTTTAGTAACTCTGGCTCAGCTTCTCAATTGCCGGATTTGATAGAGTTTAACAAACTATGGGACGTGGAAAGCTGAGTTTTCTGTGGCCGATTGATCACGCATTGATACATCAAGTGCCATCTCGCCTTTTTTTACGAATCCAATCCAAGGAAGACCATTGCTTCACGAAGTTACCACCTGAGGTGAATACATGCAGTCGATCCGGTCTATTAACTCAACGTTCGGCAGTATCTGTATCTTCGTAGCCTTTGGTGGCCTGTTTATCGGAAGGATGATGATTTATCCGGCAGCTGTTGCCAAAGGCAATTTTCTTCAGCGATTAGATTCGGAAGCGACTGCCTGGGATTACGGTCATCGTGTGATGCTGGTCGGTGCGATTGCTCTAATACCCGCACTATTGACGCTCTGGGCCGTGATTCGATTCCAATCGCCACGACTAGCTCTCAGCGCGACTTGCCTAGGAATCTTTGGTGCTGCGTTACTCGTGGGCCAATTTGCCTTGGACTTCGCCATGCTGGCAGCAGCGCAAATCGAACCGCGATCGGCAGGTCAAGCTGTGGTTGATAGTCTTCAATCGCAGCCCTTTGTGGAATTAGCATTTTACAAACTACCTGATCTGCTTCAGCTTGGAGCAGTTCTGTTTGTAATCGGTTTTTGGCGACAGGGAAAAGAATGGCGCTGGCCCGCCACAACCGCGACACTGGCTGTTCTGATATCGCTGGTTTGTCCGCTGCTTTGGGGTGGCTTGGGAGAGCGAATTGCACTAGGTGCTTTCTGGATAGCCTTCAGCTTCGTAGCATTCAAAATCTTTTGTATTGGGTTGCCTGCAACAGTACAAGAGCGGCTTAATCATGATGGCTTAGGAGTTGCCAGCAACAATAGGCAATGACCAATATTCCGGGCGCAAGGCAAAATAGTTCATCCAATGTGGGAATTGAGGTTCGATAGAATAGCAATATCCCCAAAGTTGTCGCCATCAAAACGCCAAGAGCCATTGTCGCCAGCCACCGTTTGGACTCCCAAAAACCCATTCCAGCGATGGTCGTTACTGTAACCCCTAGCAGTAAAAATCCCCAAGTAGCAGCCCAGTTGAATGAAGTCAAAAAGCTATCCAGAATGTCCCAAAGTCCACGCTGCGAGGCAATGCGGCCGATCATCACAAAATAACCCGCCAACAAGAAATACGGAATCGCTACCAATGTCATTACGACGTGTAGCACGGCCGTTAGCCAGCGGCTGACGTCATCCACGAAGTTCATTGGACCCATCTCCCGGCAACTGATTTCGTTCACACCGGTTACTCGCTGAGTCTTGAAGGGTACTATAAAATAGACGCAAGTCCTGGCAATAAAATCAACCGAAGCACCCTTTCGCTCGTACGTCAGCCAACTGGCCGGTGCGATGAAAGTGGTTAGTCCGGGAAACACAATGCAGAATGCGAAAGCAATGAAATGCTGCAGAATCATTCCGCCCGGATTTGTTTTCTTGGTACCGCCTGACATTAGCTTTTTTTCGGAAGTGCCGCTGGTTATATAAATGGTGGACTGCTGCCGACGGGATATCGTTTCTAGACGTGGTAAGAGAGATGCAGGAACAGTTTCACGAAAGCACGCGGCTGCCAAGCGCCAGCTTGAAGTTGCTGCTGGCACGAACTAATGGACAAAGCCTTGCCCGTTTTGCGATCCAGTATAGTCTACTTATTATCTCCGCCGCTATCATAGTAGTCGATTCTACAGCGACAAGCTACTCTTATGTTTGGCGATCCGTTGCTGGATTCGTATTTGGGTTAATGGCGATGTCCATGTTTGCCTTGGGGCACGAAACCGTTCATCGGTCAGCCTTCAAGTCGTCGGTGATGAACGAAGTTGTCTGTTGGTTAGCTTGCTTGCCGATTTACTATGTCCCTGAGATTTTTCGGCAGTTTCATTTCGCTCACCATCGGCACACCCATCATCCGGGGCTTGACCCAGAAATCTCGATGGGTGGCAAGCCCATTCCCAGCGTTACTTCCAGCCTACCACTCTATCTACTCTGGTTGAGCGGACTACCAGTCTTATTCTACAAAGTAGCGGTCATGCTGGGCGGCAGTTTTGGGCACGGCAGATTCGTATGGCAGTATTTGATGCCCTACGTCCCGCAGCGATCCAAGAAGCGAGTGCGATGGGAATCCCGTGCGGCACTCTGCTTTCATGTTGTCTTCATTTATGCCGCTTGGCAATGGCTGCCCGGACTTTGGAATATTCTGTGGGCCCAGTGGCTCGGGCATGCCATGCTGGCGATCTATTTGACAACCGAGCACAATGGCTTGCCACATGCAGGTTCTGCCATCGCACGAACTCGCACCATGCTGACCAATCGCGCGATCAAGTTTCTCATGTGGAACATGCCGTATCATGCCGAGCACCATGCCTACCCAGCCGTTCCCTGGCATGCTTTGCCCATGCTTCATCAGCAGATTCAAGATGAATTGAAGCATACTGAGAGCAGTTACGCACGATTCCACAGCCGCGTTTTATCTGAAGTGTCCCTTGGAAAAGCTTTTCAAGAAGCGATAGACCAAGTGAAATAAGTCAAGCAGACCTCAGGAAGAAACTAGACATAGTCATGGCGGATCACAGAATTATCAAAATCCATGCGCTACGGCACCGCAATTGGTATCCGGTCCTGCCTGGGAATCGATCCCAATCCACTCTCGAATACCATCACTCGGTCGGATTGTAGTGACCGTTCCAGCCGCTCCAAGTGTTTCGAGCCGCCAGGCGCTTCACCGCTGGCAATTCGTTCCCTGAGCTGCGATATCCATTTTGGCAGTTCTTCACGGTACCGATCCAACGTCATTTTGGGCTCGGACCAACGCACGAATACCTTGTAGGGACCATTAGAAAGCAGGTTGCCTTGTACACCAATGGCAACATTAGCAATCTGAAGCGTTGTGCCATCGCTGCGGCGTAAGGTGACAACTCCATCTTTGAGTACTCCATCGGGTGTAGCACCCCGAAAAGGCACCGGAGCAAACTCGACGTTCGCCACTCCCGCTATATCCATCGACGCCAATGGGCCGCCACTCCCGCTCAGGCGTCCTACGTAGTCTTGGTCGTTTAGGATCACAACACTGTCCGGAAAGGACCATTGATCCAGCTTCAATGCTGCAATACTAACTCGGGTTGGCTTTTGAGGTTCAACTATGTCAGGAATAATCTGCAAACGGTAGACACGGCCATCATCGTTGCGAACGATTTCTAGGGTTTGGAGTTCCAGGTTTGAAAGAATGAACTCGCGGTTCATCGCGACGGTAACTAAGTCGCTGTCCTTAGGTTCGACTCGAACATTTGCAACGTACTTTCCCGAACGAAGTAGGCATTCAAATACTACTGAAAATTGGCGTTCATCATTTGCAAAAAAGCCAGCCGTGTGGTTTCCTGAGCCAGAACCTTTTCCATACCATCGATAGGATGAGATGCCTTGCTCGGGAACGTATGAGTAGAGTTCGATCTCGACATTAAAGTGCCGCGAGTCATCATCATTTGCAGCGGATCGACTTGAAATCCCCGCAAGCATGACGAGAACCGCAATGCACTGAATGGATAGTACGAAGTACTTGGTCATTTCTATTCCTCCGAGGAAAAGTACCGGGTGCTCTTATAGATAGGCCCTACTCCACACAAGTAAGTCGTTGTCTCGCGGCGTTCCAGAGTCATCTGACGTTGCTCGACTGCGACTGGTGGGCTGTGCGGTTGTGTAGCAATTGCGCTAACGAGTTGGGACTCAACTACCGCCACAGATCGATCGCCGGCGAGTATCCAGCTCCAGGATGCAAACAGCAACGCAAGGCAAGCTGCCGCTATGGGCCATGGCACAGCAATGGTTCGCCGCCATACTGGCGTCATCTTGTCGGAGTTTTCATGAGCGGTACAGGCTAGCGCAGAAGTTACCCGCTGACGAATTACTTGACGAGTTTTTGGGGGAGGTTCCAGTTTCTTCAGGTCCGACAGCAGCTCCCGAAGTGTGTCATCATCGGGATCGTGCTCACTAAAGCGATCATTCATTCGCTAATCTCCTTTCGTTCAAGTAACAACTTCAGTTCATTGCGTCCGCGATGAATGTGGCTTTTGACAGTGCCCAGGGGTAGGTCTAATGCTTCTGCAATTTCCGCTAGCGAATATTCATCGACAAAACGCATGACCAGTATCTGCCCGACTGGTGATTCCAGGCCGGCGATCACCTGCAGGATATAATTCGTCTGTTCGCTCTGAATCGCCTCGTCGTCGGGAGACCGTTTCGAGGCTGCCATCGAAATCGGAAGCGGTTCGTGTGCAGTCTTTCGCTGCCGCCATGAGCGACGCTGAACATTCCTAGCGACGCTCATCACAAAAGCTCGAAGCTTCTCAGGCCCGCCACGCATCGTCCGGAATGCACTCACCAGTTGAACAAAGGTTTCAGCCGACTGTTCGTGCGCCAAATGGTGGTCACGATGATCACAGTAGAAAAACCGGTACACGGCTCCCTCGAAACTTTCAACCAATTCCTCGAAGGCGGCGTGTT
>DAIRSD010000175.1:0-9079 GCA_036804625.1 Aureliella sp.
GGCGGTGCGCCAGCAACAGCTTCACCCACATAACCGGCGTCTGCGGCCTCTCCACCGACGGCAGACTCGACCGCTGCACCGGCCAATGGAGATGCTCCAGCAGCAACCGATCAGCCTGAAGGTGCTCAGCCCACTGCACAGTAAGCGGTGCGGTAAATTTTGTGATCCACTGGAGTCGGCATAACGCAACTGAAATTAGTCTAAAACTCAAGCTTTTGATTTGAAGATCTGACTGACGCATGTAATTTCGTCGGGAGTAACTGTAAAATGTTTGGCAAAAAGAAATCAGGCGATTCGGCAGCACCCGCGCCCAGTGGACCATCCAAGTCGAAGTCGAAGAAATCGTCGACAAAGATCAAGCGTGTGACGGCGAAGGCCGCGCCCAATGTTTTTGTACAGCACTTTGAGAAAATGTTGCTGGGATTGATCGTCGGCTTGGCGGGGTTTCTATTCTATCGTAGCTTGACTACAGAAACTTTGCCCAGCAATCGAACGCCCGAAGCACTCAGTCGTCAGGCTCAGGAGCTGCTTACGAAAGTCAAGACGGAAAATCATTGGGATCAGATTTTACCCAATGTCCAGCAGTATACTCGCCATCAGTTTCATACCGATTCCAAAGCGGCACGAACCCCCGTGGAAGCGACTGATTATGCAATGGGTCGATTGGAACCTCCCACAGTGCGTGAATTGTACGGCAAACGCAGCGATCCGGAGCTTTTTGCGCCCATTGAGGTACACGTTCGCCATGTTTTTGGGGCCTTGGCTACCTCGGAAAAAATGACCGACGCCAATCGTAAGGACCCTTATGAACAGTATGTCGATGCTCCGGCTCCTGGTAAAAAGGCGGTCAGGCCCAAGCCCAATCGCAATCCAAGACCTGGTGAGGAGGGCGTCGAGCAGACCACGCCGACCAATGTTCGAGTACTAAAGGCTGAGTACGATTTGGGAGTCCAAATTCAAAGTGGACTAGGGGCTGGTGCGATTGACTCTGATGGAATGGGGGGAAGGATGTCAGGAGGTATGAGTGGTCGGGGCGGTGCAAGCTTTGGCTCAAGCAATCCAACGGGTGAAGGACTGAATGATAACGCAGGACCTAGCTACCGACTTGGTTCTCGTCCAGTTTCTTTTAATGTCATCACTGCGCTGATTCCGCACGCCAAACAGATCGAAGAATTCCAGCGAGCCATCTTTAGCTCTGGAACCTACTTAGCTGGTCGCGACTACCCAACCTATTTGACTTTCGAAATTCAACGCGCAGACGTGACCAATGCCAAGAACCAGGAGATCCCCGAAGAACTGTGGAAGACCATCATCCGTGGAATTGATATGCGGGACCTCCCAATCAAATGGAAGTGGGCAACGCGCAATGCGGAAGGCAACCTGGCTCCACCTATTCCAGAAGTCATCGACCCAAGAGCATTCTTGCCTGGTTTGACTGCACCGATCCCACCTCTGTTGATTCGCGACTATCGAGACATTGCAAAACATCCAAAGATTGACTGGATTTGGAATCCTCGAGTGGTCCGTTCGGTCGGCCAGCGCCCCAAGAAGACTCAGGCAGATGAAGACAACGAGTTTGTTGCTGGCGCGGACAACGCGAGTTTAGGTGGTGGATTTAGTGGTGAAGGCTCAGCAGGTTTCGGCAGCGGCTCAGGGATGGCAAGTGGCATGTCGGATTACGGTAACCGAGCGACGGACGGTGGGGAAGGATCGAGTGGAATGAGGCTTAGCGGCGGAGGCGAAGGCATGTCCGGGTACGGAGGCGAAGGGTTCGGTTCTGAGACTGGGGTTCAGCCGCCCGAATTCAAGATGGTGCGAGCTTACGACTTTTTAGATAACGGGAGTCGCGGAAAAAAGCTTCGCTACCGTATCCGAATTGCCATGCGAGACCCGAATTACCCTGAAAACCAAGACTACGCCGATCAAACAGAAAATAGGAATAGACCGCCCTATTTTCCAGCCCCAACTCCTGATCAGCTTGAAGGTGAAGTGCTGGAACGCATAGCCGCGCAACGGCAAAAAGATGACAAGGAGATTGAGATTGCCAAGAAAGAGAATAAATTCAAACCCCGGAGCCCTCGCTACACTCCGTGGAGCCAGCCAAGTCCGACTGTCTTTGTAACGCAGCCGGTCGAATTCTTTATTGGAGACATCGACACAAAGGGCGTTAAAGCGGTGGTCACTCAGTTGGTAGCTAATCCTCCCAGCGTCGTGCTTGCTGCTGAACAGGAAGGGCTACTGCGAGGTGCCGTGCTGGGTGGGCTCAGGGGCGATCGTGACTTTGTGGTGCCTACGACTAAAGTTGTCAAACGCGTCGAAGCTGCCGTGGCACCGGGCGTTCTTTTGATCGATCATCGTGGCGGAACGCCTTTGGCCGGCGACCGCAAGGACGACCCGATGTCCACTGCGGTCGAAGCCATGGCCATTCGATCTGACGGTTCTATCATTTTTTCAAACAGCCTAGACGATCAAATGTTGTACCGTATGTACTCGTTCAAAGACGACAAAGAAGCTGCCGAAGCTGCCTCTTCGTCTGAAGCCGCTTCACCTAACCCGGGTAATCCAGGAAGATAGCTTTGCGATAGCATGGCAGGCTTCGGTTACCACTGTCCACATTCAAGTCGACCGACAAGGTTTTGCCAACGAGCGATCAACTGTTCTTGAGGAGCATGAAACTGACGAGCTTCTACGACCAGCCATTGCCACCAGTTGAGTGCGGAAATGAGCGTCGAAGCTTGGTCCAAAATTGCAAACCGATGGTGGATTTCGTCATCTTGCACCTCGGGTAATTCGTAGCAATTAGGAACAGCCGAGGTTTCTAGAGAGCGTCGTTGGTGTAGGTACCTATTCAGCGCCTGGTAACGAGCCTCGCGATTCAGCGGAGCAGCACTGCCCGTAAGACGTACCAGGTCTATAAGCGGCTCGTCTTCTCTGGCAGCTCCAAAGTCGATGATGCCACTGACTTGCCCATCAAGGTATAAAATGTGTTCATAGTGCAGGTCTCGAATAGCAAAGTGAACTGTGGTGGGCATCATCAAATCCATCAACTGCACGATCAAGCTGCGGCCATGCTGATGAAGATAACTCAACGTTCGCTCCGACAATCGCTCGAGCGTTTGACAGCCAGCCTGCGAGTTGACTAGTTGAGGTTGGCAATGAAAAAATTGTTGCAGACTTTGAATGCGTTGGGCAACTCCTGGCGACGCTGCCAGATAGCTGGAGTGACGCTGCCAGACATCGTGGATACGAGCGACGGCACTAACGGATCTGGGAAGAAGCTTCTCAGCGTCGCTAGAGGACTGGGCAACGTGTCCAGGCATCCAAGAGTATACTTCCCAGAGATGGTTAGTCGTCTGAAGCCAGGTTGTGCCATCAACCGTTGCAAGAATTTGTGGCACGTAGTGAATACCGTTGACTTGTAATTCGCGTAGCCTGCCGTGAATTTCCGCCAATCGCTGAATCCGTCCGGCGTCCATTGGCCATGCCTTAAGGCAATGTGTTCCCTTCTGCGAAACGATCCGCCAAACACGGGAACTGGACAGTCCGCCGGGAACTGGACAAATCTGTAATTCGCAACTGCGCTCAAACCAAGTCTGCAAAACACCAATAGGGACCTGCATTGGGGCGCCTCGAAGTAAATAACAGTTGCAACGCGATGTCTGCACAAACTATGGTCGATAACAGTCCAGATTTCAATCAGTGGTCCAACAAGTTCCCCTTAACTTAACCTATGGATCGGTTAAACTAGCAGCACATTCGAAATTTCAGTTTTTCAGCGTCAATTAAGGGAAGGCCAATGATGACTTCACGCTACCTTGTTATGACAAGTATGGTATTGGTCAGCCTATGTCGAACCGCGTTATGCGAGGACTGGCCAGGATGGATGGGATCAGATCGTAGAGGTATTTGGCGAGAATCGGGAATTGTCGATCGTATCCCCGGCCAAGGACTGCCAATCCTATGGGGCACTGAGCTAGGCCAAGGCTACTCAGGGCCGGCCATATCCCAAGGCCGCGTCTTTGTGACGGATTATCTTGCGGACGATTCGAAGTTGAACAACAATCCCAGCCAGCGCGATTCACGCAACGGATCTGAACGCGTTTTGTGTCTGGAGCTTTCCTCTGGTAAACAACTGTGGCAATTTAGCTATCCGCGCAGCTATCATCTGTCCTACGCAGCAGGACCGCGAGCCACGCCCACCGTCGATGGATCGCACGTCTACTCGTTAGGTGCCGAAGGAGATCTCATTTGTCTCCAATGCAACGACGGAAAGGTGATCTGGCGCAAGCAGCTTGCTGAAGAATACAAGTCACCGTCACCCCTGTGGGGACATTCAGCGCATCCTTTGGTGCATGGAGACCTGATTTACTGTCTGGCCGGTGGGACAGACAGTGTCGTTGTTGCCTTAGACAAGCAAACAGGCACTCAGGTTTGGGGGGCTCTTAGCGCCACCGAGATCGGTTACTGTCCACCAACGATTGCTCAAATCGCTGGCCGTCAACAATTGATAGTATGGCACAGCGAGGCGATTTGTGGTCTTGATTTAACCACTGGGCAGACAATTTGGACCTATCCCTTGGCACCCAAGTACGGCATGTCGATTTGTGCTCCCCGTTTTCGTGACAATCGTATGTTTGCATGTGGTATTGGAGACACTGCAGCGCTAGTCGAGTTTGATGCTAGTGGCCAGCCGTCTAAAACGTTGTGGACCGGCAAGCCAAAGTTCGCGGTATATGGTTCCAACGCTACACCCCTGTGGCTGGATCAAGCCATCTATGGTTCCGATTGTCAACTAGGTGCATTCGTTGCTGTTGATCCGGAAACAGGCCAGCGTTTGTGGGAGTCCTTTGCGCTGACTTCAGGTACTGACCGGCGCGCTTCCCATGGCACAGCCTTCATGGTTCAAAACGACTGGCGCTCATTCCTGTTCGCGGAAACCGGGCATCTAATTTTGGCTAGACTCTCGCGCGCGGGTTTTGAGGAGCTAGGTCGGATGCAAGTCCTGGAACCGACTGGTGAATGTTTTGGCAGGCCAGTTGTCTGGAGCCATCCGGCGTTTGCCGAGCGTTGTATGGTGGCGCGGAATGACAAACAGATCGTATGCGTCAGCTTAGCTGCCGAGCATCAAGATTCTGGACTGAAGTAAATGTAACTGATCAAATTACCTTATCCCCGTTCCTCTTCAAGCCTGGTATTGTTGAGACTTCATGTCCTGGATCCATAAGACGTATTTGTCACTTGACACGTTGCGATGCCTTGCCGTCTCGATGAGCTGGCTGCTGCTATTGACCACTGGTGCACTGTTGGCGCATGAACAAGGTGACGAATCTTCTCCAGAATTGATTTCAATTTCACCAACCACTAAGCCGTTTCAAGACAGTACTCAAGCGCTGCGGCAAGTTATGGGTGAAATGCTGGAGTTAGAGGTCTTGTACCACAACAGCGATACAACCAAGGATGAAGTAGAGTTGAAGGAGCGTTGGTACAGAAAGCGGGACGAAGTCTATACAGCTTATCAAGCCATGCTACAGACATGTTTGGCCGAATTCTTGGAGTCTCCCAATGAACGTCATCCGTTGGCCGCTTATTTGTATGGACAGCTTAAGGCCAGTGTAAAGAGAAGCGAAGGCCAGGGATGGCTGCCTATTGCCCAGGCTCTCCTTGATCAAAGATATCCAGCAGATGATATCATCAGTTTGTACGTTCAGTGCTGCGTCGCAAATAACCGATTCGATCTAGCTCGTGCGCCGTATGCAAAGCTTGTAGAGGAAGGGCAGGCCAATGCAGAATTGGTCAAGCTGTATCAAGAGTTGCAGTCCATGGAACGGGCGTGGCAGCGAGAACTGGAAGTTCAAACTATGGACAAGTCAGGTCCACCTTTGCCGCAGGCTCGCGTTCATACGACCAAGGGCAGCTTTGTCATCGAACTCTTTGAGAATCAAGCACCTGAAGCGGTGGCTAATTTTGTGCATCTTGCCGAAAAGGGCTTTTACAAATCCCATGACTTCTTCATGGTCATCGACAATCAGATCGCTCATACCGGTTGCCCGAAAAGCGATGGTACTGGCGGGCCGGGCTATTTTATTCCAGCAGAAGACAATTCGCTTGAGCCACGCGGTCTGTTTAGCGGTTACGTTGGCTTGGCATTGTTAAAAGATCTGCCAGACAGCGGTGGCTCGCAGTTTTATATCAACTTTCTGCCGCAAATGATGTTGGGGCCAGAGCAGGGTGCCGGTCGTGTGTTTGGGCGCGTCATTTCGGGAATGCACAATGTATGTCGACTGACACGCATCGATCCAAAAGCCAAGAAAGACGAGAGCCAGCCACCACCCGTGGCCGACGAAATCCTGTCGATCGAGATCATTGGTAAGCGCAATCATGTCTACGAGCCGACTCGGCTTTCCCGGCCGATGGTCAATCCCAAATAGTTCGAATCAGCTTTGTGCGGCCCGTTGGGTCGATGGTTCGTTATGCACATCGCATAATGCCAAAGGCATTTCATCTTGTGGATGCTGCACCCACAAGGTCCTTCGGCCAGTGAAAATTTCGTACAGAGGTTTGCCAACCATTTCGGCCCGCCATCCTCTCAGTAGATTCGGAAACTGTTCATCCGATTCCGGTAGTTTCTCACTGGACATCCAATATGAGGCCAATCTACCGACATCGTCGGTTGTTCCAACGATTGCCGGGGAGATCTGATTGCTGCGGCACAAATAGCTCATAGCCGCAGTCAAAAATTGCTGCAGCAATACAGGTGGCCTTGGGCGTTTTTGTTGGGAGGCCCACGGCAGTGCTGGAATATCGCCGCTCAGCCCCCTGGATACACATTCGGCTAGCTCAGGAACAAAACGCTGTAAACCGGAATGATGTAGCCCTCGAACATGGGAGATCTTTTTGGGGTCCGCCGACCCGCGACGTGCCAGTTCAATAATCAAGTCGTCCCTTAAGACGCGGCGCGCTGGCATGTTCTTGTGCTGAGCCCGCTTTTCTCGCCACAGCCAAACTTCACGCACGATAGCCAATTGACGACCAGATAAAGTTTGAATGCCAGGTAGTCGCGTCCAGCTTTCGGCCTGTTCATAGCTGATCAAATTTGTCTGACGCTGCCTCAGCTCATTTTCGATCCATTCGATTCGGCCAAGCGAATCTAGTTGGCTGCGCAAGACGTCGTGTAGGGCCGGCAGATGCAACACATCCAGGGCGGCGTATTCCATCTGAGAATCGGTCAAAGGACGCCGACGCCAATCCGTTCGCGTCTCTTCTTTACTCGCATTCTGCCACAGCACTCGCTGAAGCAGTTTGCCGTATGATGAAGGGTATTCCCCCCCCAGCATGCCAACCGCCAATTGCACGTCAAATAACCGATCGATCGGTCGTCCCATCGCACGGTAGGCAAACAGCACTTCCTCGCGGCCCGCATGCACTACCACTTGGTGCTTAGGATCTAGTAGATGCTGCCAAACTTCGTCCAGTTGCGTTATGGACAATGGGTCGACTAGAAATACTTCCTCACGAGTAGCAATCTGTAACAAGCACAAATCCGGGCGGTAGCAGTCCTCTGCAACAAACTCAGTATCCATACCAATCAGGTCGGCACCTCGCATGGCGCTTAGCAGCCTTGCAAGTTGCTGGTCTTGGTCGATCAAATGATACTTCACCAAAGTCGCCGCCTTCCTAGCCATTAGAATCGTGTTGAGATATTTTGGTGCCAGCAAAGTTGTGTAGGAGAGAAAGCACTGAGTGTATACAATACGGCTCAGTTTGCCATAGGCCGAATGCTCTGCTCCAGATAGAAAACCTGCTTCTATGTCCCTTTTTGCTCAAAAGACCAGCAGAATCAAGCCTTCCCAATCGGTGCCCTCATCGGCCAACCGAACACAGCTACTTATTAGCGTCCGCAACGCCGTAGAAGCGAACATTTGTGTGCAGGCTGGCGTTGACTGGATTGATCTGAAGGAGCCCTCGGCTGGTCCGTTAGGTTGCCCGACATGTCATGTCGCTCAGCAGGTGCATCAAGTTCTGCGCGGCCATGCCAGACGCAGTGTCGCGCTTGGGGAGCTTTCAAATTTGGATCGTGAACAAAGCATCCTTATTGGAAGCTTGTTTCCCGTAGCCAAGGTTGGATTATCCCACATGAATCATGACTCGAGGTGGTCGCACCAATTGGCCGAGCTGTCCGTCGATCTCGCGAAAACCTCTTGCCAATTGGTACCGGTGATTTACGCCGATTGGAAGAGTTGTTCCGCTCCGCAGCCCCATCAAGTATTGGAATGGGCCATTGAAAATGCTGCCCCTAAACTGTTGATTGACACCTATCAAAAGGCTGGGAAGCGACTGATGAATCATTTGAGCTTCGAACAGTTGCATGATTTGGTGTTGCAAGGTCAACATTCCAACGTCGATATCGTATTGGCCGGAAGCGTGCAGGCACAGGATCTTCCTACTCTTCTTGCGCTGAAATGCTTGGCGATTGGAGTCAGAGGTGCTGTCTGTCAGAAGTCGCGTGAAGGGGAATTAGACGCTCAGTTAGTACTCGACTGGGTAGAGAAATTTTCGTCTACCGTATCTGGTTAGAGTGTTTGAGGCAGTGGTTCGAAAACGAGTGGCTGTGGTCGACCCTCAGCGAGCCCCCAGATTGTAACCGTTCGCGGAATTGGGTGTCGCTACTCAACAGTTTAAGTTCAAGTTTAAGCTCAAACCTAAACTTGAACTTAAACTTAAACCCACTCCCCCACCGTCCTTACTTAGACAACCTTACATTTAGATGCTTGGGAAAACGTCGCTTAATCGACACGGCGAAATGTGTCACGTTCCACGAAACTAATCATTTCGATTACAATGAGCAGGGCTATACCTGAATTGTAACCGTTCACAAGTCGAGTAATCATCGGAGTATTTTTGCAGAAAGCCAAATTGTGAGCTAGGACACCATATCCGAAAAGGGAGTTAGTTGTGAAGTCTGATTACGAATACTTGATTCTTGGAGCTGGGCCTGCAGGAATTCAATTGGGTTATTATTTTCAATAGGCCGGGCGAGATTATCTGATTTTGGAAAGTGGCGATTCGGTTGGCACTTTCT
>DAIRSD010000176.1:0-9029 GCA_036804625.1 Aureliella sp.
ACGCAGATTATGTAAGTGGAGGTGTATGGGCTTTGACCTATGACCAACAAACCCGCACCGCGACACGGAACGAACAAATTGCCGCCGGTGGTATCCCCGTCTTAGCATTCGGCGAAGACGAGAATGGTGAAGTATATTACGCCACAGACAATGGTCAGGCGAAGTGTATTTTTAAGTTTGAGGCGAAATGAGCTGAGTGGGGAGTGCGGAATAGTCGATCCTTGCGTCGTGGTTCTTGCTTGGTGAAGAATTGGAGAGACAAATGAGAGGCGTTCAATGTTCAATAACAAGTAACGTAACTGGTTACGGAATTAAGCGTCGCTAATCAGTAGTTCAAGTTTAAGTTCAAGTTTAAGTTTAAGTTTGAACCTAAACCTAAACCTAAACTTAAACCCACTCCAAAACAGTCCGTACTCAAACGACTTGAATAACTCCGTGAACGGTTACCAAATAACAAATCTCTTAATACCCTCCACTGCCTTCTCTGCACTCCTCGCTCCTACTTGCCCACTACCATGATCATCGGTGTACCTGCTGAAATAAAATCGGACGAATATCGAGTTGGCATGTTGCCAGTTGGCGTAGAGGAGCTGGTTGCACGCGGGCATCAAGTTGTGTTGCAAGCCGGTGCCGGTGCCGGTTCGGGATTGCCCGATCACGACTACCTACAAGCAGGTGCGAAGCTGGTCGAAACGATCGGTGAGGTCTACGAAAAGGCGGAATTGATCGTCAAAGTGAAAGAGCCGCAGGTCAGCGAGTATCCGCTGATACGGCCTCAGCAAACGTTGTTCACCTATTTCCATTTTGCTGCCGATTCTGAATTGACTCAGGCGATGGTTCAGTCTGGAGCCAATTGTCTAGCATACGAGACGCTAGAGGATGATCGAGGGCGATTGCCTTTGCTGACGCCTATGAGCGAAGTGGCGGGGCGCATGAGTATTCAGGAAGGTGCCAAATACCTTGAGCGGCCGCAGATGGGGCGTGGCATCTTGCTTGGTGGCGTTCCAGGGGTCGCACCTGCACATATCACAGTGCTGGGTGGTGGAGTGGTTGGAGCCAATGCAGCCCGTATCGCTGCTGGTTTTCAAGCCGATGTCGCCATTTTGGACGTCAACATGGATCGTCTAAGATATCTGGATGACGTGATGCCTCCGAACGTCAACGCTCTGTTTAGCGACCGTCATATCATTCGCGAGCAGCTCAAGTTAGCCGACTTAGTGATAGGTTCCGTCCTAATCCGTGGTGCAAAAGCTCCCCACCTGGCTACGCGAGAGGACTTGAGACTGATGAAACCGGGCTCTGTGATTATTGATGTAGCCATCGATCAAGGCGGATGTTTTGAAACCAGTCGTCCAACGACTCACAAAGACCCTACCTACATCGTGGACGAAGTGTTGCACTACTGCGTTACGAATATGCCAGGCGCAGTTGGTCGCACCAGTACGTTCGCGCTTTGCAATGTGACGCTACCCTGGGTCATCAAGCTGGCTGCACAGGGGACACAGCATGCTATCCAGCACAACACATCCGTTCGTTCGGCAGCAAATATCATGCGACACTGCGTAACAAACCGTGCAGTAGCGGAAACGTTTCAGCTCGAATACGTTCCGCCAGAAAATGTGTAGGGGGGAGTTTGTGGATTGACACAACACAAAGATGATGGACCAGAGGCTCTATTGAGCTTGCAGTGGGTAGGCGACCCAGACGGCTATCTGCAGTTGCTTGATCAAACTAAATTGCCTGGCGAAATCTGTCATGTGCAATGTCGTAACGTTGAACAAGCTTGGCTAGCGATCAAGAAATTACAGGTGCGCGGAGCGCCGGCCATTGGTATTGCTGCGGCTTATGCCGTTTTGCTGGCAAGAAACAAAAGCCTGTCAATGGCTCGTCAGGTTGATGCTTTTCGTCAGGCCGTCGAGCACCTAGGTACCAGCCGGCCAACCGCCGTTAATTTGTTTTGGGCGCTGGAGCGAATGCGACGAGTTATCGATCGGCCCGCCGCATCATGCGATCAGCTTGCCGCTGAACTACTTGCTGAGGCGAGAAGCATTCACCAGGAGGATCGAGCGATGTGTCGAGCCATTGGCCGGCATGGAGCCGCCTTGATTTCTGACGGCGCTTGCCTGATGACTCATTGCAATGCTGGTGGGCTGGCCACGTCGGAATACGGTACAGCCCTAAGTGTCATGTTTACCTGTCAGGATCAAGGTAAGAAGATCAAGGTCTATGTCGACGAGACACGGCCCTTGTGGCAGGGGGCCCGGCTGACCGCGTGGGAACTGAGCATCAGGAAGATACCTGCAACCATCATTACCGATTCGATGGCTGCCCACGTCATGCAAACGCGCCGCGTGGATGCGGTGATTGTTGGAGCGGACCGAATTACGGCTCGTGGGGACACTGCTAATAAAATCGGCACCTACGGACTTGCTGTTGCGGCCAAATATCACCGAATACCGTTTTACGTGGCTGCACCCTCAAGTACATTCGACATGTCGTTGGTCCATGGAGCGGACATACCCATCGAACAGCGAGATGGTGACGAGGTGACGCGGCCGTACGGTCTGCAATTGGCTCCAGAGGGTATCGACGTATACAATCCAGCGTTTGATATAACTCCGGCGGAACTAATTACAGCTATGATCACCGAGCGTGGCGTGGTCAACCCGGTGAATGAAGTCAACCTGCGTCGCCATTTTGAGAGCACAGAAAATCTGTCGATGGTATAGATTGCAATTAGGGGTTGGTTAAGTTCGGAGCCCAAAGCCCAGGTTTTATCTCCGGTGCCTTCCCGCTGGAAGGAAATGTGCCACGGATGGCCACTGCGATTTGCTCGGACAACACAGCAACCGTTTCGGCGTGTTGCGGCTGATCGGCAAGATTGGTCAGTTCCTTGGGGTCTGAGGAATGGTCGTACAGCGCGTGGCCCTCAGCGCCGGAGTCCCACTGAGTGTATCGCCAACGGTCCGAGCGCAGGCTGTAACCAAAGAACTGCCGATTCTCCTCCGATCTGCTGCGGGCCGATTTCTTCAATGGTCGATCGGATCTGCGAGTCACCTGAGTCAATGCCCAGCCACGGCCCTTTTGGTTGGAGTCCTGCAGCATGTTCGCTAGGCTTTGGCCTTGAATGTTCTCTGGCGGAGTGACTCCACACAGTTCGGCCAGCGTAGGAAAGATATCGACATGAGAAACCGGTGCAGAAACTGCCGAGCCAGCGGTGCATTTGCCTGGAGCTACAATCAGCAGTGGAACACGAGCGCTCTCTTCAAAGAGGCTCATCTTTTGCCACAGCCCATGTTCGCCCATATGGTATCCATGATCACTGGTAAAGACGATGATCGTGTTGTCAGATAGCCGCAATTCTTCCAGTTTCTGAACGACGCGACCGACCTGAGCATCCATAAAGCTGATGCTGGCTAGATAGGCTTGTCGGCATTGCCTACGAAGGGTATCAGTCAATTGATCTTGATCCGTTTTGTAGCTGCCTAGGCCAGCAACCGGAATATCCAATTGGTCTTCGGCAACTCCTTGGACCACAGGCATATCCGCTTCTGGGTAGTAGTCAAAGTAAGGTATCTTGGGTGAGATGTATGGAGTGTGGGGTCGATAAAAACCCACCGCCAGGAAGATAGGACGCTCGGGGTGTTTGGCACATCGCTCAAGTACCCACACCGCGTCATCGGCCAGCAGGCTGTCGGTGTGATATTGGTCGCTGCGCGGCGAAGCATACCAACTGAGCGTCCCGCCAAACTGTCCAGGGATCAGAGAGAAAGTGTCTTTCAGCTCCACCAACCGATCCACACCTGCTGGATTCAGTTCCAGTTCCCACGAGGCGGGATCATCGTGACCATTCGTGCCAATAGAATTGGGAACGTTGTAGTGATACAGTTTTCCGATTCTGCCTGCGAAGTAGCCTGCGTTGCGAAACAGGTGTGGCAAGCTAAGTTGTGAAGGAATCGTTTGACGAAAGATCTGTGAGTTGGCAAAAATGCCAGTGCTGTTAGGATAAAGTCCGGTCAACAGCGAATTTCTGCTGGGACCACATAGTGGGAAGCTGCAGTACGCTCGCTCAACCAGCACTCCACGCCGCGCCAAGCGATCCAAATTGGGAGTCTTGGCAAGCGGAGCACCATAACAACCCAGCATGTTGTTCAGGTCGTCGGAAATCATGAACAGGACGTTCGGCCGCTGGTCAGCACTAACCACGTTAGCCAGCGTCGAAGCAATTATCCAGCATATCAAAACGCTACATCGCATCGGAAGAACCCCTCAATAATTTGGAAATGACGTAGTTCATGGGCTGTTAGTGATAAATTGTTTAGATGATAACATCAATAGGGTGGCTTTTAGATTGGATTGTAAAAAAACTACTAGTGACTGGTGGAGATTACCCAACATGAATTCGGTTAGTTTAATACACATTCGGTATTTCGCGCTGGCTGGGCTGATCTGCTGGCAAGCTGCCTGGTCATGTTGTTATGGCCAAGTCGCTCTGAAAGATCAGGTGGAGCGACACGTTTCGCCCTACCTAGAGAATGAAATCGTTCAAGGACTGGCTGTAGGTGTACTCAAACAGGGACAGTCGCATATCTGGGGGTTTGGAAATACGTCTCTCCATGGGACGAAAACACCTGGTAGCGACACCGTCTACGAGATTGGTTCGATCAGCAAAGTATTTACAGGAATTTTATTGGCCGACGCGGTCGCTCGAGCCCAAGCAGAATTGACCACTCGCATGGTACAGTGGATTCCTAGCGATGCTCCGCAGCCACACGAAAGTCAAGCCGAGATCTCGCTGCTGAATCTGTCGACACATACCTCGGGATTGCCACGCTTGCCCACGAACATGCGCTCTGCAGATCCAGAGAACCCCTATGCTGACTACTCGTCGGACAAGCTTTATGAGTTTCTGAACAAGCGTCGATTGCGAAGGCAACCTGGCGAAAAGCACGAATATTCTAATCTGGCGGTTGGCCTGTTGGGGCAACTGTTGGCTGATCAATCCAAAACTACTTATGAGTCACTTTTGCGTGAACGATTGACTGAGCCCTTGGACATGAGCGAAACGGTCCTCCAGTTGTCGCCTGAGCAGCATGCTCGGTTAGCGCAACCTTTAAACGCTAGCGGTCAGCCGGTGAAAAACTGGGACTTTCAAGCACTTGCTGGTGCTGGCGCGATACGCAGTACGACCGCTGACATGTTGAAGTTTGCGGAAGCCAATCTCCGACCGCCAGCCGGTGACGTTGGGAGGGCAATCGAGTTGGCCTTTCAAGTGCATCAACCGGCAATTGCCGAAAGTGACTTGGCAATGGGGCTAGGATGGATAATTGCTCGTGATGGTCACACGCGGTTTCACAACGGACAGACAGCCGGATATCACGCGACGCTTTACGTCAGTCGTAAACTAGACTTAGCTGTCGTCGCGTTGTGCAACACGGCCACCATGGAGCTGGACCGTCTGGCGGGGGATATTTTTAAGGTGGCGGCTGGTGCCGAGATCTCGCCACGACAGTTCGAGCAGTCCGTCGAGGTGCCGCTTGAAGTCATGCAGCGCTACGAAGGAAAATACCAAATGTTGCCTGGCCAGGACTTCACCGTTACGGTGGTTGACGGAAAACTGATGGTTGGGCTGACCGGCCAGCCGACATTGCGGGTTTACGCACGTTCTCATACTCAGTGGTTTTATAGGGATGTCCAGGCCAGCATCACATTCAAGGTGGACGATTCTGGGCGGTGTGATGAATTGGAGTTGTTTCAGAACGGAGGTCGTGTGGCTGCCAAACGATTGCCTGAATCTGCAGGAGTCGATTAATCGCGATAAGTTCGTAGAAAGTGCCCAGAAATGAAGTTTGCAGTAGGTATCTCTGTTGATACCTTGACTATTCCTGGCGCAGCAATCCTGGCTGAATGTCGATATCCAAGGATGCGAAGTCCTGGCTTGCTACCTTTTCCCAAGCGATGGCACCCATCACGGCATTGTCTGTGCATAGCTCGGGGGCTGCGATGATCAATTGCACTCCATGTCGATCGGCCAGTTGCTGAAGTTCATTTCTTAATAATTGGTTTGCAGCTACTCCTCCGCCCACACAGACGCGTGGCAAACGGGTCTTCTTAATGGCTAGCTCCAATTTACCGATCAGGCAGTCGATCGCGGTTCGCTGAAAACTGGCTGCAACGTCGGCTCGCTGTTGATCGCTCAGTTTACAATCAGCAAAGTCCTGTTTGCCCGGACCGACCAAGTGGTATCGCACCGCTGTTTTTAGACCTGAAAAGCTTAAATTCAGGGTATTGCGATCGCTCAACAGGGGCCGAGGCAGTTCGACGGATCGGTCGTTGCCGCTCTTTGCCCAATGAGCGATTTCAGCTCCACCCGGATAAGAAAGCCCAAGCATCACCGCCACTTTGTCGAACGCCTCACCAACCGCATCGTCGATGGTGCCTCCTAAAAATTGCCAGTGATCGGCTGATCGGCAATTGTATAGATTGGTATGACCACCGCTGATGACGAACCCCAAGCAGGGAAAAATGGTCTCTGGTTGTGACAATTGGCAAGCGTAGATGTGAGCGTGAACATGGTTGATCGACACGAGCGGTTTATTCCAAGCCACACACAAAGCTTTGGCAGCGGCCAAACCGACCAGAAGCGACCCAGGCAATCCCGGTTCAGTAGCCACCGCCACCGCCACCAGTTCTGTTTCTGGAGTAACGCCAGCCGAGTCAACGACTTGCTTGACGATGGGTAAAATGCGTTCCAAATGCGCTCGAGCGGCCAGTTCAGGGACCACTCCGTCGAACCGCTGGTGAACCTGTTGCTGGCTGGCCACAGCAGACGCTAGCACTTCACGTTTTCGGCTGATGATGGCCGCCGCAGTTTCGTCGCAGGTGGTTTCGATCGTCAGCAGCAGCTCTCTCATGTCAGCTTGATTGCTTTCCAGGTTGTGATTTAGCCGATGATGATTATCGGATATGATGTTTGGTGTTTGGATTCACCGGCACAAGCTTATGATTTTACTATGACTTGCCCATCCGATCAGCCCGAAATGGTATTAGCCGAAGTTCAAAGACTGTACGAGGCTGGCCTGTATCTGGACAGCTTCGCAGCGGGGCAAGTGCTGGGCGATATTCGACAGTGGCCTGGCAACACTGGACAAATTCTGGCCGGACGCCTGGCCTATAACTTGGGGGCACCGCGACTTGGCCGAGCGATTCACTGGCTAGCTCAACGCCGCTGGCCCGATGATCCGCTGAGTATGTACTATGGCAGCATGGCTAACTGGGCTCGCATGGGTAGCTATCATACCTGGTGCAAAATCGCTCAAAAGGAACTGCCCCCCGATGCGGATATCCAGTTGCAAGCCGATTGGGCAGCACTAAAAGCGGTGATCTTGGGTTTGCAAAGAGATTTCTCTCGGGCCGATCAGTGGATGCAGCGAGCCCTGGAGCTGACACCGGACAGTCCCTGGCTGCAAGTCGAACTAAGTGACCTATTGGATCGTCAGGACCGTCACCAGGAAGGTCTTGAAGCAGCGCTGCGAGCACTTGAACTCAAGCCTTGGTATCGCCCTGCGGTACAAAGTGCTGGGTACAAGTTGGTTCAATTGCGTCGCGACCAGGAAGCGTTAGAGCTATTGTCTTCAGCGGCAGTACGGCTGCAAAGCGGCGAGGTCTGGTGCCAACTAGCTATGCTGCAAATGGAGTTGAAAAAATTCGATGCGGCCTGGCAGTCGATTCAAAACGCTCAGGCGCACTGGCCGCTAGCATCCGCAGACAGCGCGCATCAAAAATGGCTGACTGCGCAGATGAGCGACCTCGCTTATTTTCGCGGCGACTACCAGCAGTCACTCGAACTAGCGAGACGATTGGATCGTCCCTTTTATCAGCAACTAGTCGAGAAATTGGAACGTGCACTCAGTCAGCAGACAGCGCCAGAATCGCCTAGGATTCAACTGTCTGTCCCCTTTGTTCGACAACATCACGAAACCTGTGCACCGGCCACGCTGACCGCATTGGCGCTGTATTGGAATCAGCCTGCCGAGCATGACACGATTGCCCAACGAATTTGTTACGAAGGCACTGCAGCTTGCGACGAGCGCCGCTGGGCTGAAGATAATGGATTTTTGGCCAGAGAATTTCGAATCACGCAAGAGTCTGCTGAGCGCCTGATTCGGGCTGGCATTCCTTTTACACTCAACACCGTGGAGCCCGGGTCGGCTCATCTACAATCGGTAGTAGGCATCGATGTCTATCGCGGTACACTTCTGATTCAAGACCCGGGCGAACGGCACGTTGGTGAAGCATCACTAGACAAACTGCTGGAGCACTACAGTTCCACTGGCCCCCGAGGCATGGCGAGTGTACCTAAAGATCAGGCGCAGCGATTGAACGGGATCGAACTGGCCGACGCCCCGCTTTATGACTTGCTGTATCAGGTGGATTGTTCCTTGACGCAGCATCAGCGCTCGAACGCTTGGCGGGCCATCGAGCAAATGATCCAATTGTCTCCGGATCACCGGTTGACATTGCATGCGCCAACAGAGGTGGCGCGTAACGACGGCCACTCGCCCGAGTTGTTGCGGCTTACCGAACAAATGTTGCAGCAGTTTCCAGACGATGCTAATTTGCAACTAGTGCGACTTGGCTGCCTGAGCGAACTGGGAACTCGCGAACAGCGCATCCAGTCGCTTCGGACGATATGCCAGTCCGACCAAGGACATCCCATTTTTTGGGCCAGATTGGCTTCCGAGTTACTGGAGGATCGTCGTACACTGCCGGAAGCCAAATGGCGGCTCAGACGAATACTGCGGGCTCATCAAATGGATGGCCGATCGTTGGCGCTGTGGGGTAATTTGATGTGGGAAGAAGGAGATCGCTCCGTTGCGTTAGAAAGTTACCGACTGGCTGCGGCAGCATCGGAGAAAGATGAAAGTTACTCACGCTCCTATTTTGCAGCCGCACGTTGTCTGGGAGAGACCCAGCAGGCTCTCCAGTGGTTGCGTGATCGACTTGGGCGTTTGGGAAGCCTGAGCACT
>DAIRSD010000177.1:0-8992 GCA_036804625.1 Aureliella sp.
CGATTCGCGCGTTCGACGTCGACCAATGCTAGACCACTCCGGGCCGATCTTACCTCCGACATACCCCATTTGATGGCAAGCTCCACAACCCGCGTTTGCCGAGTGAAATAGAGTCAGACCTCGAACAGGATCGCCGCTTGGCAATTCACTCAATATCTTCTGAATCTGTTGCTGAGTGTCCGCATCGGTTCGATCAAGCTGCTGACTGACCTCTTGAGCATGCTGCCGGAGCGCCTTGCTGCGATCACGATAGTAATTCGTCAGGCTGCCCAAGGGCAATCCTTTGGCGGCAGGCAATTCCGCTAACTTCGTGAGCATGCGAGCATCCAGTTCGTCGTGACCAGCCGAGGCCACCAGGGCAATGGCCTGAGACAATTGTGTCGTCGAAAATCGGTCCAGTTGCTCAATCAATTGCTCGATTGCCAAAATAGGAAGACTGAGTCGTTGAAGACTTTTCCAGGCAGTTGTGTCGGCAGGATTGGCTAGTACCGCATCCAGGCATTGATTGGCCAACGTATCATCTTGAATCGCATGGCGCGCGGGTAATGCCAGCAGCAGGTGCTGCCTGACCTGAGAATCGCCTGTGGCCGAGATAAACTTTGTAATCTGGTCGACCAGCTCAGTCTGATTTTCACTGTCCAATCCAATGCTTTCCAAAATCTTTGCCATCCGAGTTGGGTTGGCCCTGAAGCTATCAACAATCCAAGAATTCCAAGTTGCAGGCACCTTAGATCCAATCGTTGCTTGCAGAGCTGTCTCGAGCCACATCCAACCGATGTCGTTGGACGGAACCTTGAAATGGGTGCCGATCCACTTCTGCATCTCGGGCTGATCACGCCAGGACCGCGACAGAGTTTTGAAAAGCTGACCTGGAGGGTGATGGTCCATAGTTTCTAACCACTGTGAACCGGCAATCGATAATGCCTCGGCTGCCAACTGGGGCTGGCGACCTAACAGCTCGGCTGCAGTATCCACCACCTCGGGATCATCAGCCAGGGCCACTAAGCGATCTGCGGTCAGGTACTGCTTTGCCTCCAGTAATCCCAGCGTCCCCAACGCTATATCCTTTTGCACCGCTGTGGGGGCTGCTAGAAATTTTGAAACGCTATCTGGCTGGGCGATTTCATACAGCGCATAACGAATGGTATGATCCAAAGTACGATCCACCGGCAATACTCCACAAAGCTCCAATATCAGTGTTGCGGTTTCCGCGCCTCCTAAGCGCCCCAACGACTCAATCGTGACTCGAGCCAAGTCGACTTCCGCTGGCTGGCGACTGCATGCCAGAATCAAGATGGCTTCCATCACAGGCCCCGCAGGCTGATGGCGGTGCAGCGACAGAAGGTGCGCTGAGATCTGCTGTAGAGGCTTGACCTTCAAGTCTCGAATATCATTGGTTAACAATTGGTTGATGACATGTTGTAGCGACTCCTCGGAACCAATCGCACCCAAGGCCCACAATGCGTTTTGTCGGGATCGAATCGCTAATTTTGAATCTACCAATCGCTGATTGAGAGCCTTGACCATTGCAGAATCTTTTGAGTCTGCGATGCGCAGCAGCGCAGTTCTAGCGATCCAGGGCTGATCTGCGTCCAGCAGTTCAACTGTTTGACTGGCGGTTAAGTTATCCCAAGCGATCACTACTTTTCGAGAATTCTCCTGAGGTTTGGCAGCTTCTTTGGTCAATCGATAAATACCTCCGGAAGCGGTCTGCTGATCGACGCGGGAAGAGTGACAACACAGATCGTACCATCCTCCTGTATCCACTATCAGTAAACTTCCGTCAGAATCTTCGATAATGTCTGTCGGATGAAAATCGATGCGGCTTCCAACGACCAGATCTTCTGGCTGTGATTGATAGGTAGAGCCGTCTGCGTGTAGCGGCAAGGCCACGACCTTTTGCAAGTTGAAAAGTGCAGCAACTAGCGTCGGCTCCTGCTGATCCAAAAGCATCGTCGACTCCAGTGCAATCAACCCACTGGGTGCGGCTGGTCCCAGATGCGTCATTACCGGCATCAACGCTCCGGTACGCACAACACCATCCAATGCGGAATGATCTTTCCCGTAGGCACCTCCGTAAATCGCATGCACAATCCCATCGCGACGCCCATCACCCGGATGCAATAGGAAGGTACTACTGAAAAATCGCTCCCCGTTCGGCAGCACCGCCATCTCGACCGGATTGTCCATTCCGCCGCTCATCACCGGTTCGATCGGACCGCCCGAACGATGACGCCGATAGATATGTGCAGCTTTGTCTTTGAGCGTCTGATCGTTGGTCAACTGATGCGTCTGTTCGGCAAACGCCCCTTTGCACCAATAGATCCAGCCATCGCGCCCTAGAAAGGGACCATGCAGATCATTAGCGCAGCCAGTAATCGTTTGGCCATCAAACCAAATTTCACGATTTTCATACTTACCGTCGCCGTCATGATCCATCAGCTTCCAAATGTAGGGCGGTGCCGCCACCAGCAAGTCGTTACCCAAACACAGCACACCCTCCATAAATGGTAATTGATCTGCTACAACCGTTCGTTGGTCCATCACTCCATCACCATCTTCGTCCGCCAAGCGTACGATACGATGTAACATCTGCTCGTTGTGCTGCTGGATCGGCTTAGCCACTCCAGCCGACTCGACTACCAGCAAGTTTCCTTGATCGTCCCAATCAACGACGGTTGGCCATTTAACCAGCGGAGCAGTAGCCACAGGCTGAATCTTCAACCCAGTTGCCACTTGAAACGACAGTTGTGCTGTTGGCGATTGAGCCCGGCAACAGGAATCGGACAATCCTGCGAGAAATATACCTACCAGGAGTTTAAGCAAGAGTTCAGGAAACCAGATTTTCGAGTTCATCTTTGAATCTTCTACCGTAGAATGTTAAAACTAAGAGCCAGTTTGGGCATGGCGCTTTGAAGAAATGATCCAACAGCGACGAATTGCCCGCTTAGCAAGGCTGGCCCGAGGCCAAATTCTCGCACACAACAAGGCAACTGAAGGATAATATGATAACAAGTTCGATACAAAAATCTGTGCAGGGAATTGGCCTGTTTATCGCCGGTTTGTGGGCGATTTATTTCATCGACTTGATCCTGCCACTTCAGTTTTCCAATTGGGGTATCATCCCTCGCCGATTGATTGGACTGCTGGGGATTCCGCTTTCGCCGTTTATTCATGGTAGCCTGGGACATTTGATCAGTAACACCATACCGCTGGCAATTTTGCTTTTCCTATTTGTCAATTCACGCATGCAGCCATGGCTTCGAATTGCCGAAATCGGACTATTGAGCGGTTTGTTGCTGTGGTTATTTGGTCGCAATGGCAGTGGCGATCACTTGGCCGTTCATGTTGGAGCCAGCGGATTGATTTACGGGCTGATCGCCTATCTGATCGTTGTGGGTTTTCGCGAAAATCACCCCGTTTCGGTTGTGAGCGCTTTGGTTGTATGATTTTTATACGGTGGCACCTTGCTGTGGGGGGTGCTGCCAATCAGCCAAACCATTTCTTGGGACGGGCATCTTTTCGGGGCCGTCGCAGGCGGCATTCTGGCTTTGCTTTTTCCGACTCAACAGGATAATCGCGATCACGAAACTCCTATCGATCTGCTTAAGAGACGCGGATTTGATGTCTAGCTCTAAAATACGGCTTTATCGACCACTATTTGAAATATTGACATGAACCGCACCGTGTATGTAAATGGCGATTTTGTAGCTGAGGATCGGGCTGTCGTTTCAGTATTTGACCGAGGCTTTCTAATGGCCGATGGTGTCTACGAAGTTACCGCCGTAATCGATGGCAAGCTGGTTGACTTCTACGGTCATACCCAGCGGCTGGAACGTTCACTTGATCAATTGGATATGCAAAACCCGTTGGATCAAAATCAGTGGCTGAATCTCCACCGAGAGCTAGTGCGGCGCAATGATTTACAATCTGGCATCGTCTACATTCAAGTCACGCGTGGAAATCCTGGCGACCGCGACTTCCGCTTTCCAAATGAAACGCGCCCGACGGTCATCGGTTTTACACAGTCCAAGCCCGATCTGGCTAACCAGTCCGCCTTTGCATCGGGCTGGCGAGTCATCTCGGTTCCCGACCTACGTTGGAAACGACGAGATATCAAGACCACCCAGTTGCTCTATCCATGTATGGGAAAGATGATGGCACTTCATGCAGGGGCCGATGATGCCTGGTTTGTCGAAGACGAAATGGTCACCGAAGGAACTTCCAACAATGCTTACATCATCTTGGACCATAGCTTGGTGACACGCCCAGTTAGTCATGCTTTGCTGAGCGGCATAACACGTGCTGCCATTTTGCAATTCGCTGAGTCTCAAGGGCTGGAGGTTCAGTTGCGTCCGTTCTCTATTGCCGAAGCTCAATCGGCCAATGAAGCCTTTGTGACATCGGCTTCAGCACTGGTGGTGCCGGTCGTTGAAATCGATGGACAACCCATTGGCACGGGACGACCCGGCCCTATTGCGCAGCGGCTACGTGCCTACTATATCCAGCAGATGCGTGCCGCCGCGATATGATTTGCTGAGCAAGGAAATCAAGTGTAGGGGAAAGCCAATCGCGATTGGTGGGCCAGCACAGGCTGAAACCAATTTGCGCAAGAATTCAACTTTCGTTCGAGGCTTAACGTCTCGGCCGACTCCGGAGTCTCATCACAGCTTGATTGTACCATCCTTCTGTCTGTGCACGGTATTCAACCTATTGCGGATCGATGGCCGGTGCGCCGATTCCTGCGCCTTGAGGCATGTAACGACACAACAAAATACCGAAGAAGTAGAGTACGATCAGTGGTGCTCCCAAACCAACCATGCTATAGGGATCGGCTGGTGTGAGTATCATCGCCAAAAACGAAATGATCAGGACCGCGATGCGCCATTGAGAGATGAAGGTGTCTACGGAAATGACTCCAAATCGATGCAATCCCAACATGACCAGCGGCAACTGGAATGCAAGACCAAACCCTAGTGGCAAGAATAGTGCAAACGACATGTAATCATTCAATCGCGGCGTGAACTCGACATCCAGACTGGTTGTGTAGCCTATCAAGAAACTGATGATCAGTTGAAATACGATGTAAAAAGCAAGTGCCACGCCTCCAAAGAACAGCAGCAAGCTCAAGGGCAGATACCAGTAAACATACCGTCGTTCGTGCGGATACAAACCGGCTGCAAAAAACTGCCAGATGTGCCAAAAGATGCCGGGAGCACCAATGACTACTCCAGCGACTAGCCCGGCCTTCAGCCACATCATGAACGGCTCCATCAACGTCAAAGTCACCAATTTGTTGGGCGTCTCTTCCCAAAGAATGACCGGTCGCAATTGATCCAATTGCTTGGTGTCGATTTGCTCCCAGGGATTGTTCTTTGGCCCGTTGATTTCCGACGACGAACCACTGCTTTGAGCCTCATCTGCAAGCGGTTGATTAGTGCCCACCGCATGAAACATGGCGGGATCGATAAAAACCCGCTTAGGCATCATTTGCTCGCTGCGAATCCAAAGCGCCAATTCATCGGAAGGCTGCTCGCCATTTGCAGCCGCATATTCATTCTTGGCACGTTCGATGTAATACTCCTGAATGGCCGACTTGAGGGGTGTTTCAATGTACTTCACAATGCGATCGGCCACCATTAGCCCTAAGATCATGCCGATACCCAGCCAAATCGCCGCTTTGGCTAGAGCGCGCCGCAGCTCTTCCAGGTGCTCACCGAAGGTCATCGAACTCTTTTCAAAGAGATCGTCGGCTGCCTGCTTCTTGAACATCGTCTATTTCCTCGTAATCTATGCTGTTTACCAGATTTGGAACTGGCCATCGGCTTCCCACTATAACTGGAATAGCACTTATGCTGTAGTGAAGCAGTGGTACATTTTGTGATGAAAACCCTGACTCCAGCACTATTTTCCTCGCAATTGGTAACCAGCCATCATGTCGCAACCGGCCTATCCGCTCAGATGCCAACCCCACTTTAGAAGCTATCTTTGGGGTGGCCGACAGTTGGCCTCGCTACTGAATAAAGCCATTCCAAGCGAGGGTGTTTGGGCGGAGAGCTGGGAGATCATCGACCACAATGAACATCAAAGCGTAGTGGCAGGCGGGCCACTATATGGCAAGTCGTTACGACAGATTGCATCCCAAGCGCCTGAGTGGCTTTTAGGTCCAGGGCTGAACAATCTACCCTTGCTCTTAAAGTACTTGGACTGCCAAAATGTGCTGAGCATCCAAGTACATCCCAACGACGACTATGCTCGCAAAATGGTACCTAGCGATCTTGGCAAGACCGAGGCATGGTACATCATCCAGCGTCAACCCGGTGCCGTCTTGTACGCAGGGCTGAAAGCCGGTGTGACTTCAACCCAATTGCAACAAGCCATCGCAGCAGGCAGCGTTCAGGAATGTTTACATCAGGTACAACCTGAACCGGGTGATTGTGTATTCATCCCCGCAGGCACCGTTCATGCGCTGGGGGCAGGCTTGCTGGTGGCCGAGATTCAGCAAGCTTCTAACACCACGTTTCGCCTGTTTGATTGGAACCGTACCGGTCCTGACGGAAAGCCAAGACCTCTCCACATCCAGCAAGCGCTCGACGTGATCGATTTTGAATCGGGACCAGCGCGGATTCAAACTGGAAAACCTACCAGTCAGTCGGGGCGACTGAACTTGGTTACTTGTGATAAATTTCTTCTGGACCAAATATCTGCAGCAGATTCGATTCAACTTGGCGACGACAACAGCTTCCACTTACTGACCGCACCCGGCGGCGGAGTGATCTTGGAGGGCGAGCAATTTCGGGAGGAACTGAAGGTGGGTCAGAGCATTCTATTGCCCGCAGCACTGCGTCACTGCACGGCTAAACTTGAGCCCAAAGCGGTCCTACTGGACATGTACTTGCCAACCTGAAAACAGCTGCCGCTATCCGATTCAAATCAAGTCGCAAGTCATTGCCTGTCAAGGGCTTACAAAGCCAACTCAGAGTGGTTGGCCCGTTGTGGGAAACGGGTCGGTCTGGTATATTCTGCCTTCTTATCAAATACTGGCCACCAATGCTCTGTTTCAGCTCGCAAACAGGGTGGGCTGACACACTGAGAAGGCTGTAGCTTTGTCCAATTTACCACCAGATGATTCCGACTACGAAGATAACGACTCAACCGACGGCGGTGCTGGCGAGCCCGAAGGTCTTGTGCCTGCAGGTGAAAACAGCGGCACGGTTTTGATCGATCAACCGATCGAAAGTGAACTACGCGACAGCTATTTGACTTACGCGATGAGCGTAATCGTAAGTCGCGCCCTTCCCGACGCTCGGGATGGCCTGAAGCCTTCTCAAAGGCGCATTCTGGTGGCCATGAACGATTTGAATCTTGGGCCGGGCTCCAAGCGCGTCAAGTGCGCAAAGATCTCTGGGGACACCAGCGGTAACTACCACCCTCACGGTGAAGCGGTCATCTACCCGACGCTGGTCCGCATGGCGCAGGAATGGAACATGCGTCAAGTGTTGATCGACAAACAGGGCAATTTTGGTTCCATCGCTGGCCTACCTCCTGCAGCGATGCGATACACGGAAGCCCGTCTGAGTTCAGCCGCTGCAATGATGCTGGACGATCTGAGGCTGGATACGGTCGACTTTGTGCCAACCTACGACGAGGCACGCACGGAACCGGTGGTCTTGCCTAGCCGCTTCCCCAATCTACTGGTCAACGGTGCCACCGGCATCGCTGTAGGCATGGCTACTAGCATTCCGCCGCACAATTTGCGTGAGGTATGCGCGGGCGTCGTCGCCTTGATCGACGATCCCAACGTCTCGCTGGATGAATTGATGGAGATCATACCCGGCCCCGACTTCCCGACCGGCGGAATCATTTGTGGTCGGTACGGGATTCGTCAGGGATATCGCAGCGGCCGCAGCACCATCGTCGTACGAGCCCGCACTAAGATCGAAGCGGTCAAAAATCGCTCGCGGATCATCATCAATGAAATTCCGTTCCAACAATTCCGCGATCGAGTGGTTGAGCGGATCGCGGAACTGGTCAGTTCGGGCAAAATCAAAGGCATTTCCGGCATTCGCGACGAAAGCGATTTGAAGGAACCAGTGCGACTGGTAGTCGACGTCAAGCAAGGTCACGACACCGATGTGGTGCTGAATCAGTTGTATCAGTTTTCACCGTTGCAAGATTCATTCTCGTTGATTTTCCTGGCTCTGGTCGATGGCAAGCCGCGTGAATTGAATATCAAGGAGATGCTACAGGAATTTGTGCGGCATCGGGTCGTGGTGATCCGTCGGCGTACTCAGTTCCTGCTAGCGCGGGCTCGCAAGCGCAAGCACACGGTCGAAGGCTTGCTACTGGCACTGGCCGATATCGACCAAATCATTCAGATCATCCGCTCCAGCCGCACTCAGGCGGAAGCCAAAGAACGACTCATGGGCGTGGAAGTGCCCGCGTCAATGATGCAGCGCGCTTTGGGGGATAAGGGGTTTGCTCAGTTTGTCGAGGATCGCGGCCCTGCCTCGACTTACTCGCTAACCAGCGTTCAAACCGACGCCATCTTGGCGATGCGACTAGGACAATTGGTCAATCTGGAGCAGGACAAACTGGTCGAGGAACACCAGAAGTTGCTGGAAGAAATAGACGGGTACCTGACCATCTTGTCATACGACGCAAACATCTATGCCATCATCAAGCAAGAAACCGAGGAATTGGCTCAGCGTTTTGGCGATGCACGACGCACTGAAATCAGCGGCGAAGAGATCGGCAATTACAATTTGGAAGACTTGATTACCGAAGAGACGATGGTGGTTTCCATCAGTCACAACGGCTACATCAAGCGAATTCCCGCCACGACCTACCGCGCACAGCGTCGCGGTGGCAAAGGCATAAACGGTGCCAAAACGGACGATGAAGATCCAATTGAGCACCTGTTTGTCGCCAGCACCCATGCCTATCTGCTGTTCTACACAACGCGAGGTTTCGTGTACTTGCAGATGGTCTA
>DAIRSD010000178.1:0-8784 GCA_036804625.1 Aureliella sp.
CTCGGGCCTGCCGCACCCAGTCTGCGTCCCTGGCAGCGGCGGCGAAGGCCGCTACGGTGGCCGCCGAGGTATGCACGAGACCTAGAGTCTCAGTTTCGGGATCACGCTGGACGCGATGTCCA
Organism: Aureliella sp.; assembly: GCA_036804625.1. Lineage (GTDB taxonomy): Bacteria > Planctomycetota > Planctomycetia > Pirellulales > Pirellulaceae > Aureliella. The sequence goes on from DAIRSD010000178.1 coordinate 123, forward strand.
CCACTTTCGAACTGCAACTCCCGATAGACGCCATCACCTTCCATCGCGAAAATCACTTCCTTAAAGCCGCCTCGTTCTGAGACGCTCATGTCCATCACTTCGTATTTCCATCCACGATTGTCGGCATAGTGGGTGTACATCTGGTAGAGATCCCGAGCGAACAAGGCCGCCTCTTCACCGCCCGTTCCAGCTCGAATTTCCATCACGCATCGCGACCGATTGGCATCCTCACCACCAACCGTCATCTCAAGCAGCTCGTTCCACAGCTCCTCGCGCTGACTGCGCAGCGACTGCATTTCCTCTTCAGCCATCTGTCGTTCTTCGACATCTGCGCTTTGAGTCATCTCGATCAAACCGGCGATATCGCTGTTCAGCCTTTTGTAGGTACGGATCTTGCCAGCCAGCTTTACCAGCGAACCGTGCTCGCGGGCCACAGCGGCCATCTTGTTGGAATCGGCCAGCACCTCCGGGCTGCTCATCAACGCTTCGAGCTGTTCGAATCGCTTTAGCTTGGACTCGAGTTCCTCACGGACATTCATGACTTTAGCTTTTCAATTCCAATAAGGTGCATAGACAAACAAAGCCCGCCGTGATGGAGACCACGCGGGCTACTGAATGCACAAAAGATTGCTTCTGCCGAACCGCTCTCTCTGAAAGGCACGTTGCCCTGCGTCTGGAGATCAGCAGTTGGCGGCTACTTCTTGCCCTTCTTGGGCTTCTGCAGGCTAGCATAGGTGCCAGCCGCAAACTTGTTCTGGAACTTCTCGATGCGGCCAGCCGTGTCAACGAACTTCAGCTTTCCGGTATAAAACGGGTGGCAAGCACTGCAAATGTCGACCTTCAACTCGGGCCGAATGCTGCGAGTCTTAAACGTATTGCCACAGCCACACGTAACCGTGGTTAGCTGATATTTGGGGTGAATGTCTGCCTTCATTACTGATCTCGATTCATTAACTGACTGTTTCCACCGGTGTCGGAAAGGCGAAATGCTAATGCCAAAGCCCAAATTGCTCAATCCCAAAAAATCAACTATTCTGAGACAAATTCCAGCTCGGCATGCGACAATCGAAAGGTTCGCTCGGTTTGACTGTCCGAAAACAGCACGGTAACCGATCGCTTGGGCCCGTGACCTGTAGCAGTCACGATTTGCCCTACCCCCCAGCGTGGGTGCAAGACCTGGACTCCCGGCCCAAAACGGCCCCACCGGGCGGATTCGGCAGCCAGTTTGGCTCCGGTCGTCAACTGACCACCGCTGAAACGCTGGACCTTGCTCAAGCGACGACGTTTGAGTTCTTCGGGTGGCAATTGACAATGATCGTCATATTCCACGCCATCGGTCTGGTCGGAGGGATCTTGGTCGGCCTGATCAAAATCGACCGAACCGTCACGAAAGTACTCGGACAAGTCATCCCGGTCTTGATCCCCGTCAAAAATGTCCGATTCGCAACGGTCGACAACCTGCATCTCATGCCTGGGCAGCTCCATCAGAAACGAACTTGGTACGCCTGCGCCTTGCGAACCTGCAAAACCTCGGGACTTGGCATAGCTCAGTTGCAAACGGTCCCGAGCGCGAGTGATTCCCACAAACAACAGTCGCCGCTCCTCTTCCAATTGGCTGGGATCCGATCTACAGCGCGAGTGTGGCAAAATGTTCTCTTCGACTGCAATCAGATAGACTGAGGGAAACTCCAGCCCTTTGGCCGCATGCAGCGTCATCAAGGTAACTTTGGCACCGTTACTTTCGATCTGATCGGTGTCGGACTGCAGCGCCACCGACTCCAGAAATCGCTCCAAAGCGGGTCGATCATCGTGAACCTGGGCATCGACCTCTAGGGCCTCGACAAGCAATTCGTCAATATTCTGAAACAGCTCACCCGGATTGTCGATGTCGCTGCGCTGTTTGCTCAAAAATTCTCGATAGTCAGTCAACTCCAAAACCGACTGCAACAGCTCCTGAAGCGAACCGGTGGACAGCCGCACCAATTGATCGTAGATGCGCAGAAACTCCCGCAGGCCGGTCGTAGACTTCTTGGAGCCCCAATTTTCCGCCACCGCAGCTCGGCAGCTTTCCAGTAAAGACAAGCGACGCGCGCTGGCCAGTTGAGACAACTTCAGCAGCGTCTGTTTGCCGATTCCGCGCGGAGGCAAGTTCACAATCCGCTGAGCTGCCACGTCATCATCGGGATTAAAAACCAACTGCAAATAGCCTAACAGGTCTTTGATCTCTTTGCGCAAGTAAAATCGAAAGCCGCCGATGAGCTGATAGGGTATTTGTCTTCGCAGCATCGCCTGCTCGAGCAGACGTGACTGAGCATTGGTGCGGTAGAGTATTCCGAAGTCGCTGGCCTGCTGTGTTCCCTGTTGGATTAGTGTGGCGATTTGATCAGCGACATCTTCAGCTTCGGCTCTGGCGGTTGGGTAAACGACCAAGCGCACAACGTGACCGGTCGATCGCAGCGGAACCAACTGCTTGTGTTTTCGGTACTCGTTGTTGCGTATCAAACAATCGGCTATCGATAGGATCTCTGGAGTGCTTCGATAGTTTTCTTCCAGCCGAATGATCTTCAAGTCGCTGTAGTCACGCTCCAAATTGGAGATATTTTTCAAGCTGGCACCTCGCCAGCCATAGATCGATTGATCGGGGTCGCCGGTGGCAGCAAGGTTAGGACTGTCGACACTTAAATGCCTCAGGATCACGTACTGCGCTAGATTGGTGTCCTGATATTCGTCCACCAAGACGTAACGATAGCGGCGATCCAGCTGCTCGCGCAGCTCGGGATGCTGACGTAGCAGCAAGGCCGTGTGCATCAGGATATCATCAAAATCTACCGCTCCATTGCGCAGAAGCAATCGCTGGTAGAATGGATAAACTTGCGCCACCTGATACTCGCTGCTGCTGAGCGCTTCGGACTCCAGCACGTCGGGTGTGATCAGCCGATTCTTGTAGAAACCAATGCCCTGAGCCAAATGCCCCAGAGAGGTGTGCGTCAAATCGAACTTAGCTTCGGCAACCGCATGCTTAAGACAGGCTGAAGCATCGTCCACATCATAAATCGTGAAATTCTCTGGCAGGCCCACCAATCTCGCGTAACGACGTAGCAGACGCACACAAAATCCGTGGAACGTCCCTAACCAAACTTGGCCACCTCCGACTAACCGCTCCAAACGCTGTCGCATTTCGCCGGCTGCTTTGTTGGTGAAGGTCAGCCCCAAGATTTCGGCAGGCAAAACGCCCTGGCGAACCATATAGGCGATGCGATGTGTGATCACCCGAGTCTTGCCACTTCCAGGTCCAGCCAAGATCAGTAGTGGCCCAGCGATCGTCGTCACGGCCAGTCGCTGCGAGGCGGTCAGTTGGATCAGAAGTTCATCTGTAGTCATCTTGGATCTTAGCTCAAGTGCAGTTAGCGGAATGGTAACGGTTCACGCAGGTTTGTAGGGTGGAACTAGCAAGGACTTTTATAACCAGTACCAACCTTCTAAGTTCATCTCGTTGAATCCGGCCTTTATCAATGAAAATAGCCTTGCCCCGCGACGGCCCACCACAAAGCGTGAACGGTTACACGGATTATTTGCAAAGTGCGCCGAGAACCTAACGGTCCATGCTATGCTAGCAAACAGCATAAAATTCTTGGTTTTTTGTTGTTCGAGCGTTCATGCGAGAACACGAGACTTGGAAGTTCTGTTTATATTATTCGCCATCTCGGAACTGATAGGTAGTGGTCAGTTCATTTCGATGGCGCAAGTGTGAAGGAAGGAATCCAACATGGCAGTAACGCGCATTCCCATCAGTCAAGCAGAAGAGAAGGCACGCAGGCTACGGGAACAGCTCGATTTGAGCACCGCAGAAATCGGCTTGACGGTGCGGACTACGAACTGTTTAGAAGAAAAGGGTATTTTCACAGTTCGAGACCTATTGCAAAGCACCCCAAAGGACCTGCTAAGCATTTCTAACTTCGGTGAAAAGACACTCGAAGAGGTCTATCTGGCGCTCGAAAAAATCGGATACTACCGACCTCATCGACAAACCAAAGAAGCCAGCCTTGTCTAAGCCAGCTTGATGGGCCGTTTTATGTTCACCGGCAGAAAAAGGTTTACCGTGGTGGGATTCGCCAGAATTCAGAACAGTAACGGGAACACTGGCGAGTTCCACTACGACTGGTAGAAATTCATCTTCCACTGGCACTATTTTCGCGGCTTCGACTAGCGGGAATCCCACACCGGCTCGGGAGTGATTTCGGGCCGGACAGGCGACCCCCGATCGGCTCGACCACTGCCAGCCAGTCGGCTGATGACTCGGACTGTCATATCGTGATCACAAGCGATCTGACAACTAAGTCGCACCCCGTTCAAGCCTCGCGCAGCCAGACAGCTTTTCTCCGCCTGAGTCATGCGGTCAGGCTCGCCGTCAACAAACTCGACACGGCAAGTCGTACAACGAGCATTCCCACCACAGGCATGCAATTGATCGACGCCCGCATCTTCGGTTAGCGCTAGCACGAGCCGTTTACCTGCAGCCACTTCGACCGGAGCTTGTCCTTCTACAATCAGCTTGGGCATATCGTCTTGCAATCCTTGTTTTAGAGACCAAAAAAATTCAAAATCCGAGATCAGCGGTTTACCGTTTGCGAACTTCCAGTGCGCCTTTGAGCAGCAAGTCCAAAGTTTCAACTCGCCGCTTCAGGATACCACGATCTGCGTGAATTGTGCAGTACGACGACCCAGACTAGTCTACACAGGGTACACCCGCGCTGCATCAGGCGACCCTGGGCTGCAAAACCAACGCGGTTGGCGAAGAAAAGATCCAAGAAGCAACACAATACCGCGCTGACGGCCTAGTGTGCGTTTTGGTGGGGAGAGAAAACGCGTCCGTTACTTCTAGCCGTTCAACGCGAACAATCCGCGATCCACCTTTTTGAACCGCGAGTCTTTAGCCTTGGTATTTCTATCCGCGACGCGAATCCCACGCGGTTCACCCGTTGGCAAATAGACCTGGATCGACCTAGCGGTTGCAGTAGTCACAAGTGAATTTACCCCGAAAAACCTTGGATAGTAGCGATTGAAAGGGCGGGGGCCACCTCCAAACTTCGGTCTTGACCGAGACGGAAAGTCCAGGTGAAGGGTTTCCTATTTGCTGTTTCAATACCAAGTTTTTATTGAGTTATAGCGGTACGGCGCAAGCCGTCCGGTTTTGAGCAAAAGAAGTATTCGCGTTACTATACATGGCAACCGGAACTAGTGCGCCAGCGGCTTATGAGTGCCACGAACACTCAAATCGAACAGGTACCTGAGAGTCTTGCTCAAAGCTATGGATTGCGGATTTAAAACCGGAGGGCTTGCGCCCATCCGCTTTAAATAGTAGCGGTATGGCGCGAGCCCTCCGGTGTGTAATTGAAGTACCCGACACCGGAGGGCTTGCGCCCAGCCGCTTGCAAAAAACCAACAAACCAACATGTATTCAGACCCGCTCGCCTATTTCATTACTTGGACGTGTTACGGCACTTGGCTACCGGGTGACGATCGTGGCTGGACCAAATGGCAGAAGGGCCAGAAGATCCCTCAGCCTCTACTTGCCGATTGGTGCAAAGAGCAAATGACTGAGGAGCCAATCGTGCTAACCGAACAACAGAGGGCGATTGTCGAAGAAACGATTGCCAAACACTGTGAAATACGAGGTTGGCATCTTCACGCAGTGAATTGTCGTTCGAACCATTGCCATGTTGTTGTTACAGCAAGCAGCCACGATGGTGAACAAGTTCGCGACCAGTTGAAAGCATGGTGCACGCGAAGGTTGAAGGAAGCTGCAGAGCACGAATCAATGAAAGCGGAAGGGCGCAAGCCCTCCAGTGGCACGGCACGCGAGAATTGGTGGACTCGAAAAGGCAGCGTTAGATACTTATTTGATGAAGAATCGCTAGAACCAGCGATTCGATACACCTTGGAGGCCCAGGATGTTGGAGGCTCGAAGTTTGATAATTGAATTACGCATGTCAAAACCGGACGGCTTGCGCCGTAACGCTAAAATTGGAAGCAGAAGGGCGCAATACAATGGAAGCGGAAGGGCACAAGCCCTCCGGTATGTCACTTGTATTAAGGCACCGGACGGCTTGCGCCGTACCGCGAATAATGGAACGCACCTATGTCAATGATCACTCTAAAGCAGTTCCAGCAAGATGCGGTCGATAGCGCGGTCAAGATATTTCACTTCATGCGGGATGTGCTGAATCAGGCTGGCACGAACGACGACGCTCGAGCAACTGCGATTCATGACAATGGCTACTTGCTGATCGAAGCTCCCACCGGCAGTGGCAAAACGCTGATGTTAGGGAATATCGTTCTACGCATGTGCCATGATGACCGAGTTGTGTGGTTCTGCTTTGCACCGTTCAAAGGTGTCGTCGATCAATCGGCAGCATTCTTGCGAGAGCAGCTCCAGGGCCTACGGTTGCGAACGTTGACCGAGGACCGCAATCCCATCGGTACACGCAGCGGTGACGTCTTTGTCACAACATGGCAGTTGTCGCCCCGTCCAATGGTTAGTTGAGTGTGCGTGCTTTTGATAGCGCGGACAGTTCGCTTGGCCTGCTAAACTTCTCTATTCCGCTCGGCATCCAAAAACTCAAGATGGTAACGTCGTCGCGGTTGACAGCGCGCTGGAGGATTGGTTCGGGACTACTCAGCGTCGTCGCGGGCGTCGGCTTTAGGAAGGGCGATACCTGGGACCATTCTGACCTGAGGGGTTGCAATCGGGCTGGTTTATGCCTTTTGCTACACTTGTCAGTTCTTGCATCGTGGGGCAAACTATCTGACTGTCACTTTGCCAGAAACATTTGTACTTTTTAGTCTTCCCCCCGCTCTTCATTGAATTCCTCGCCATGAGCACTCAGCGCGTAGTCATCACCGGACTTGGAGTGGTCAGTCCTATCGGCTGCGATTTGGAGGCCCTTTGGGACAGCTTGATGGCTGGACGTTCGGGCATTGCACCCATCACAGGCATGCCTACTGAATCGTTGCCTGTCAAAGCGGGTGCTGAAGTCAAGGACTTTACGGGCGACATCGAGAACTATGGCCCGCTGGACAAGTCGTTGCAGCGATCGATCAAAAAGAACATGAAGGTGATGTGCCGCGAGATCGAAATGGGTGTCGCAGCAGCTCAGAAGGCGCTGACCCACAGTGGATTATCCGCAGATCGTACCCCGGAACGCTGCGGCTGCCTATTTGGCTGCGACTATATTTTGACTCGGCCTGAAGAATTTGCCGATGGACTTCGCAACTGTAGGCAGCAGGCCCAAGCGGGGAATGACAATTTGGCTGGCTGGGTGTCGGACTGGCCGGTCCATGGACTGCCCAAGGTCAATCCGCTGTGGCTGCTGAAGTACTTGCCCAACATGCCTAACAGCCATGTTTCGATCTACAATGATTTTCGGGGACCCAACAACGCTATTACGGTGCGGGAAGCCAGCATGAATTTGTCGCTGGCCGAGGCCGCCTCGATCATCCAGCGTGGAGCCGCCGATGTGATGCTGGTCGGTGCCACCGGCACGCGAATCCACCCGCTGCGCAGCATGCATGTGACTCTAACTGAACCCTACGCTTCACATCAAGATGACCCTAGCACCATGTCGCGACCTTTCGACGCTTCATGTGATGGCTTTGTCCTGGGTGAGGGCGCTGGTGCCATCATGCTGGAATCTCTGGAACATGCGAAAGGCCGTGGTGCTAAGCTGTGGGGTGAGATCGTGGGCTTCAGTTCCTCCATGACCGGACCTGCACCGGGGCGCGATCACCTGCGACAGGCCATTGGTCATTCGCTGAAGACCACTTACAGCCGAGCCTCCGGTGCGATAGGCCAGCAGTGGCACTTGCACGCTCACGGTCTAAGCACTCAAGAGGCTGACACTGCCGAAGCTGGAGCCATTGCCGATCTGCTGGATTCTCTGGGTTACCAGATTCCGGTTACTGCCGCTAAAAGTTACTTTGGCAATTTGGGAGCTGGCAGCGGCGCCATCGAACTGGTGTGCAGTTTGTTGGCTTTGCAACATCAGCAACTTTTTCCCATTCGCAATCTAAAAAGACCAATGGCTAGTGTAACCTGGCCTGCTGCACAGGGCGGCAGCCAACCCGGACAAGGCTTTATTCACAGCAGCTTCACCCTGCAAGGACAAGCAGCCAGCATCGCCGTGGCGACGATTTAGCACAGTGTAGAAGTTCGCTCTGCAATCCATCTCAATGTCACCAGCCGCTATGCGGTCCCAACTAAATTAACAGCCGCTGCCGGTGCTCGCTACCAAAGGCTGCGGCTGATGATTGCCTAAAGTTTCATCTCCGCATCCTTCCGGTAACCGGTCATGGGTTTTAGCATGTGATCCATGATTTCAGCGCGGAATAAATTGGGAATGGGCGGTTGTGATGAATGCCCCATGCGCTGTCGACTTCTGAGGATCGGCTGACTGGGATGATGTAGAAGTGCGGTGATGCAATGCCAGGGCAACAAATTGGGAAGAGCATCGTGGTAACGCCTCTCATTGGGGGGATAGGGAACTGGGGAGAGTTGGGGCAGCCGGCCACATTTTCGTCCACTGCCCACTGCCTGCCGACTACCGCCTACCGCCTACGGATCGCGGAGCGACCCGCGCCTATGGGCTACCTCGCGTTGACACTT
>DAIRSD010000179.1:0-8780 GCA_036804625.1 Aureliella sp.
GTTGATACCTGTTGAATCAAGTTGTGCTTGGCAGATCTTGTAAGACTGCTTCAATGCCGATGTAAGGGAAGCTGGTAGTGATTTCACCGCCGCTCCCAATTTACCTTTTCCGGTCGCGTTACGCGCAAGCAAAAAACTGTCAGGTCTTTCTTAAAATCACGACGGCATTTGGATGTTGTCGCCGGTTGAACTCGTCCACGAGAACTTGAGCAATGCTCTATTTTGCATCGGAAAGATTTGCTATGAAATCAGTGGCTTTTCTTGAATGCCACAATCTTCATCGTTTGCCATGCCTAGGATATGCCTTTGCTACGGCCCCCCAGGGATGGAATTCTAGGCAGGATAGCCAATTTGCCGAAAGCTTGGAAGCACGCGCGGTATGCATGGCCAACGATACCCTTGGCAAGTAGTGCCATTGTATGCGGCATGAGGCCGCTCTTTTTCTAATTTCGTTTCAATCAAGAAGATTTCCTTGTGGGATCAATCCGAATGCGGTAGCCCCATTGAGTTGCTGTAGACTGTTGCCCAATCTCGTGAGGCGCGATCGTTAGCGCGTTTTTGTCGACCGCAAGTCGAGTGAACTGGCTCAGGGGCTCGACTTGAATACCTTGATCGGGCATCGTGCAGATGCAACTGGAGTTGTTCGTGGAAGCCGCTGGAGCGACCGTCCAGTCGCCCAGCAGTTGGTAGCGACTGGATAGTTGTTTGGGCTGTGAAGGGCTCGAGCAGGCAAGCTCGATCACCCAACTGTTCAAATCTGGCACTAGGGTGTAGCTGACAGACCAGTGGCCGCGACCAGCCATTCCCACAGCAAACATAACATCACGACCATCGGCGAATTTTTGACGGTGAACCTGCTGAAGGGGTGGGCTGACCGGCCAGTGTGTCGAATGATCGGATTCAACGGATTCCAAAACCTTGCACTGTCGATCACCCATCAGCCAACAATGTTGGAAACGATCACCGATCCATTGAAATGCCAACCGACCGAAAATACCGCCATCCAGTTCAACTAGATCGCTTCCCGAGTGGATTACCGTCATAGAAGTATCTCTTTTTGTTATGCGGGACTGTTTTGCAACATGCGCCATCGCAGATAAGCTTCCAAGAATTCCTGTATCTCGCCACTCATCACTACTTGAAAATTATTGCGAACATGTTCGGTCCGCGCATCTTTGACTCGCTGCTCAGGATGCAGAAAATAGTTGCGGATTTGAGATCCAAAGCCTTTCTGTCGCACCTTGTTCTTGTACTTAGCCATCTGTTCTTCTTCACGACGTTCCTCTTCGATTCTGGCAAGACGGGCACGCAGCATTTTCCAAGCCATCGATCGGTTTTTGTGCTGGCTGCGTTCACTTTGGCATGCTGCCACGACGCCGGTTGGGATATGCGTTAGACGAACCGCGCTGTCTGTCTTGTTCACGTGTTGTCCGCCAGCACCGCTGGCACGATAGGTGTCTTCACGCACGTCCTTTTCTTCGATTTGGACCTCCTCCGAATCGCTGATCTCGGGGGAAACGTCTACAGCGGCAAAGCTGGTCTGTCGTTTACCCTCGGCATTAAAAGGGCTGATCCGAACCAAACGGTGGATGCCTTCCTCGCCTTTTAGGTAGCCGTAAGCCATGGGACCACGTACGGCGATCGTGGCCTGCGTAATACCAGCCTCCTCGTTGTCCTGGCGATCTAGCAATTCTACCTGATAATCGTGGCGATTGGCCCAGTTGATATACATCTGCAGCAGCATGTCAGCCCAGTCATTAGCATCGACCCCACCATCACGCGCATGAACGCTCAACAAAGCTCCGTCGCCATCGTGTGGACCGTCCAGAAGCGCGCTAAGCTCCAGATCCTCGATCGCTTTCTCCAGACGAACCATCTCGGATTCGACTTCGGATCGGATCGATTCGTCTTCGGCCAGCAATTCAATGAGTCCATCAAGGTCTTCGGCAGCCGACCAGGTTTCTGCTAGAGGGCCGACCACAAGCCTTAGGGTCTTCAGTTGATTGACCGTGGCCTGCGCACGTTCCTGATTGTCCCAAAAGCCCGGAGCAGACATTTGAGCCTCGATGGCGGCAATTTCTGCCCGCTTGGTTTCGAAGTCAAAGACTGTCCCGGAGCTGGGTCAATCGACTGCGGATCAATGCCGCACGATTGGTAAGTTCGCTATCCAGCACCTGAGACACCTCGTTCTAATAGGACTATGTGGGTCGAAACCAAAAATTTCAGCCAGCCGACTGTGGTAGAAAGACCCAAGATGTGAAGCATTATAGCGTGAAAAGCAATGCCTGACAGGGCAAGCAGGCCTGATGCCTTCGATGCCTGAAACTGTTCATCGCTTGGTGCCCAGACGATTGACGTTGGGAAGGGATCGGTTTAGGCTGGTTGCTTCGCCTGCTTGGGGAGGAATCTCTCAGGATCAGTTTAGGGCTAAACGCGCCTAGAGCCAGTGCATGTTTCAGACAGAACAGAAAATGCCGATCGACATACTATTTCAGCTTACTTTTTAGGTGTAACTTGACGTCGTCCCCATCACGCAGTGGAGTTTTTGAAACCGGCAGCGACAAGCGGTTGGAGGCATTTGGCGAAAGCATCAGCTTTGACCATCGCCTTTTTCGTCAAGATATCCGTGGCTCGATCGCTCATGCGCGAATGCTCAGTCAGCAAGGGTTGATCACTGCGGAAGAGTTTGGGCAGATCGAGCAAGGGTTGAGAGAGATCCAGGTCGAAATCGAGCAAGGTCGGATGGCGTTTCGGCACGAGCTGGAAGACATCCATATGCACATCGAAAGCGCATTGATTGAACGGTTGGGAGATGTTGGGCGCAAGCTGCACACAGCGCGAAGTCGCAATGATCAGGTCAATACCGATTTTCGGTTGTGGGTGCGAGATGGTTTGGATCGGGTGGATGGCTTGTTGAAGGAGTTGCAGCAAGCCTTTCTGGGGCGCTGTCACGCCGACTTGGATGTGATTCTGCCTGCCTACACCCACCTGCAGCGCGCGCAACCTGTGCTGGCTGCGCATTATTGGCTGGCATACGTCGAAAAATTCGCGAGGGATCGTCAGCGAGTGGCCGATTGCAGGCGACGTGTCAATGTTTGTGGCTTGGGCAGTGCAGCCTGTGCGGGGACTAGTTTGCCGATCGATCGACAGGCAACAGCCGACGAACTGGGATTTGAGGCGGTAGCTGCCAACAGCATCGATGTCAGCAGCGACCGAGATTTTGCTCTGGAGTCGGCCTTTGTGTTAGCTATGATCGCCGAACATCTCAGTGGCTGGTCCGAAGAATGGATTTTGTGGTCGACGGTCGAATTTGACTTCATTCGCCTTCCACACGCCTTTTGTACCGGTTCGTCGATCATGCCGCAGAAGGTCAATCCAGACACGCTGGAGTTGACTCGTGGCAAGACGGCTCGCGTCGTGGGCAACCTGCAAACACTACTGGTTCTGGTCAAGGGCCTGCCTTTGGCTTACAACCGAGATCTCCAAGAGGACAAGCCACCGCTGTTCGATTCGTTTGATACCGTTGAGGCTTGCCTGTCCATGGCCATTCCGATCGTTCAGCAGGCGACGTTGCAGCGGCAGTCCATCGCCGAGAGACTGGATCGGGGTCATTTGGACGCAACCAACCTGATGGAACATTTGATCAGTCGCGGTTATCCGCAGCGAACAGCTCATCATTTGGTGGGCAAATTGGTCAAAATGGCACAACAATCCCGCGTGCGCCTGTCCGATTTAACCGCCCAGCAACTACGGCAGGTCGATCCCGGCTTGGATGAATCCCTAGCGCAGGCGTTAGGCGTGGAAAAAGCGGTACAAGCCTACCAAAGCTACGGTTCCAGCAATCCAGACCAAGTTCGGACGCAAATTTTGCGCTGGAGCAAGTTGTTAGAATTATAGTGATAGTAGCCGAACTAACGCAGACGTTGGCTTTTTGCCCACCGATGCGTCCATCAATTGATGCGTCCCAGTACGACTAGGCAGCGATGAATTTACTAAGATATTTTCGAATATTAACTCAGAAAATAGTGCTGCCTATCTTGTGGTCAGGCATCGCGGTGTTTGCTAGTCCATCGGTAAGGGCTCAAGATGACCCATTTGCCCCCGACGATCCGTTTAATAATCCGGCTTCCGATTCGGCGATGGAATCTGAAGGTACTGATGGCGGCTTTGATTACGAGGAGCCTGCGGCATCAGACGAGCCGCCCTCTCCAAGTGCAGCAGTCACTGACGCCAAGTCAGATCCACTGGATCGCAATCTAGACCCATTGATCGCTATTTTGAGAGAGAACCCTCCTCGCACGTTTACTGAACTGGGAAGGGCCATTGGATGGATGACTCAGTTGGGGCACTGGGCGGAAGTCAGCAAACTGCTAGATCAAGTTAACTCTCAAAAACCCAACAACTCGCAGTTGGCCGAAGTGGCCCGCGCGGCTGGTAGCGGTACTTGGATTCGTTTGCGACAAGCCGATGTTGGTATCGACCAACCGCGTCGCGATCTAGTGACTTCGATTCTAGCGGCACCTGCAAATGTTGCCCGTGATACGTCTGTTATCGATGGCTGGATCGATCAACTGGCCAGCGGACAGCCCGGACAGCGCAGGTTAGCACAGTTGCGATTGCAGGATGGTAGCAAGGTGGCGGTGGCACGTTTGGTCGAGCAATTACTGGAAGGCAACGCAAAAGCGACTTCCGAGATGTTAGCCGGCAGCTTAGTTCAATTTGGTTCAGACGGCATCGAGGCGCTTCAGGCTGCCTGTAATCTGAGCGATGCTCAGCGCCGCGCTCGAGCCCTGCTGTCGGTAGCTGAATTATCTAGTAATCATTTCCCCATGGAACTGGCCGGTGCGCTCCACTCGGCAATCAACGGCCCCGAAGTGCAAGCTGGTATCGCGGAGAAATTGCTGAAACGATATCCACAACTTCCATCTGAGCCCAGCAGCGCAGAGCATGTGCAGCGCGGCATGTTCAACGCACTTGCCGAATATCAGCGCCAGCGCCTGGATGCCAATCGATTGCCCATCGAAATTTGGTTGCCTAGCGACGATGGCCGATCAGTGCTTCTACAGCCGGCGACCTCCGAATTGAAGGCTCTGGAAAGACTGTATCAGTTGGCCAGTATCAAGGCTCAGTTGATAGGTTCCATGCCTGACGATAAGGCCAAGGCCGCTGCCATTTTCCTGCAACGCGCATATCATCAAAAACCATCAATGCAGATGGCATCAGGCGGGCAGTTAGTGCCCACTTGGTTAAGCGCTCACATGTCCAGCGGTCCAGACTTCTTGATTTCGGTCTTTCGCCAGGCAACGCAGTGGGAGATGCACGGTGCGGCGGTGCGCAGTGTGCAAGCCTTGGCTGGTCAGGCTCAGTCCGGTCAGTATGAATTGCCGTTGGATTTTTTCAGTGATCTTCTGAACGATTCGCGCGGCATCATTCGTTATCAGGCATTGGCGGCAATTGCAACGGCAAATCCTCGCGCTAACTTTCGTGGTTCGGAACGCGCCTTGGCTACAGCCGTCGAAATGACAGGCCTGGCTTCTGGCCCGAAAACCTTGGTAATTGGTGCCAGCTTGGAATTGTGTTTGGCTGCAGAACCGCTGATCATTCAGCAGACCAGCGGACAAGTGGTCATTGTGAACTCGGGCCGCGAGGCGCTGCGTGCATTGACGCAAACTCAACCGGCTGAAATGGTAGCCATTGTTGATCGTGTGCGTGATATGAGCCTGTATGAACTGATGCAGCGAGTGGGCAAAACTACGGGTGGCGGGTCAATCCCGATTGCCGTGCTGACTGACCAGCTTTTCCCTTACGAACTGCGATACATCGAAAGCACTTCGGGGATTCATGCCGCAACGCTTACGCGAAACGCTCAGCAGATGGAGCAGATTTTCCAGAAAATGGTCAGCAGTCTCGATACAGGGCTGATGACTTCAGAAGATCGTGGGCAGTTGTCCCAAGTGGCTCAGCAATTCTTAACAACAATCACTTCCGACCAGAGCGCTTACGGATTCTATCCGCTGGGTGATTGGCACGCAGCGATTTTGTCGGCACAGGCTTCTCAGCCGCTAGCGGTACGTGCGCAAGGCTTGTCCGCGGTGGGTACCGTCGACAGTCAGTGGCGTCTGATTCAATTAGCTGGAGCAGCTCAGTCCACCCAGGAGGATCGCTTGACGGTAGCCAGCGCGTTCGAAAAGTCGATTCGTCAATTCGGAAACCTGCTGGACAAACAGCAAGTGCAAAGTCTGTACGATCTATATAACCGCCTGGGCCCCAACGACCCGGCCATCGCCAAAGCGTTGGGTTATATGCTGGATATCATCGAAGGGCGGTAGCTGCCAAGCTGCAGCAGTCTGGGGCTCCTGTTGTTTCGGGTTAGTCCGCAATTGCAAGGTTCCGGTAGAATTCGTGAAAAGTAGCGGGCAGCTCGCCGCTGCACCGCTACTTGCCGAATTGCGATCTACAGAACGGCTAGAGCCGCATCATAGTTGGGTTCATTGACGGTTTCGGAAACTTGCTCGGCATGCAGCACTTTACCGTTTTCGTCGATGACTACGACGCTGCGCGAGAGCAATCCTTTGAGCGGCCCGCTGGTGAATCGCACTCCGTACTGAGTGCCAAACTCTGAACAGCGGAAAGTGGACGCGGTGATCACTTGGTCGATGCCTTCGGCTCCACAAAATCTGCCAAGAGCAAACGGCAAGTCGGCTGAAACGCATACAACCTGAGTGTTCTTCAGGCTGGCAGCTCGCTGATTAAACGTTCGGACACTCTTGGCACAGGTGCCGGTGTCGACGCTCGGAAAAATGTTCAAGACGACCCGCTTGCCACGTAGAGAACTGAGTGTCAGATCGGATAGATCTTGTTTGACCAATGTAAACTCGGGAGCTGCTGATCCCACTGCGGGAAGATTGCCAACGGTCTCGATGGGATTGCCTTTTAGTGTAACTTGTGCCACCTATTTTCTCCTGTTTGATAGAAAGTGATTTGGTTGGACCGCTAAAGCGAATTGGCTTTCGCTGGTCGCCAAAGAGTGTATTGTTTACTGTGAAAGCTGCAAGGTATTGTCGGTGGTCTACAGTTTGACAAACAGCTTCTGCTTCTCAAGAGACCGAAGAATCAAGTAGCACAAGAAGAACGAGATGCCAAAGCCAACAAAAACCCACCACAAAGGTGCATCGCGGGGAACAAAGGGCCGCACTGCGTCATTGACCATGTCATGTAAGATATATGCCACCAAAGCGTTCACCCCTAAAGTTCTGAACAGTCCCAACTGCCATCCCCAGCCATCGCATACGATCATCAGGCCAGCCAGAATCACCATGCTCAGCCCACCGCCAAACAGCATGTAAGACCACGAACCTGCCCGCTGGCTCATCGTCCACAAATTCAGGTAGTGCGACTGTGGAGTGTACCAAGCCTCTTTAGGAACCTGGTCCGCAGTAGCATCTTTGGGCAATTCCTTTTTGGATACAGCCTGATTGAGAGCCGATTTACGCGCCAGCACCCAATGTTCTGACATGGGAAACTTACCATCGGGTATGTCGCTGCCGGAGACAGTCAGCTTCTGCCACCAATCAAGTGAGTTCTGCTTGTCATCCGCCTCGATTACGGCTGCCGTGGGCCGGACAAAAGGGTTGTGTGCTAGTCGGTAACCTTCTGTACGGTCTGAAGTGTTCAAATGATTTGGGTAAGTGAACGCACTCAGACATGAAAGCGCATAGCCGGCTAGCATTGCGGCACAGCCAGCAGACAGCATGGGTATCCAAGTGCGTCGCGGGCGTTTTTGGCATATATCAAATGCCAGACTGCCTAGTAAGAGTGGTGTGGACCAAGACAAAAAACCAAGAGGACCGCCGTCGATGCCAGGTTTCGTCATGACCCAATGGTAGTAACCTAGGCTGGAAAGCCAGACAAACAGCAATCCCGACAGGACTAGGTAGCATAACTGCACTCGCGCCCGGGCTCCGATTACTGGCACGACCCATAACGAGGAAAAACCAATGTGGGCCAAAGTCTGGAAATAGCTTTGCAGGAAGCTATTTTTTAAGAAGCCAACAAAGCCCAGCGACTTGAGTTCCTGCCAAGATCCGTAGCGACCATCAAGTTGATGGATGATCAGTGCCACCAACAACAGACCCAAAATACGACGAAGAATTCGCAGATTAGCCTGGCCTGCTCCCAGATTTTCACGTCGTTTCAAATACGAAAGCCGGAAGCTAAAACCCACAGCAAAAAAGAACTGGGGCATTACCGTATCAGCAAAGCTGCAATGGTTATTCCAGTGCTTCAGCGTGGGCAGAAAGGCGGCTACGGCTGCGTAAGAGCCTACGAAATTGACCAAAAACATGGCCGCTACGGTGTAGCCGCGAAACTGGTCCAGCGAAATCAAACGAGGGCTGGGCGAATCCTGATGAATCGTCGAGTCGTTCAAAGGTGGGTTCTCCATGTCACTGGATGATATAAGTAGCTGGAATCAACGTCAGCGATTACTCGACAGGGTCCTTAATTGGCTGGCTTAATCGCTGGGACTGGCAAGCGTCACAGAATTTACCAGATTTTTCGATTTGTAAACCAATAAGCGCTACGAAGTCGCGAAAACTCTTGTGTAGACAGCAATGCCCTCAAGGTTTTTTAGAGTCCTGGGCAGGATGGGTTGGCAAAAATTTGTGGTTTTGCCATGCCCTATCTGGGATGCTGCCGTGCAAATCACTAACTGACACTACACAGACGTGTTGGAACGCGTATGGGGCCACTGGTACCCCTTTTTGGATCGGAGAAAAAAC